>CAYRVZ010000110.1:0-1705 GCA_964427815.1 uncultured Saprospiraceae bacterium
CTCTCCCTTCGACCGCTGTCGCACTCGACCCTGCGGGATCGGTCGTTCATCCCAAGATATCAAAATTAAAGTTGGCACAACTACGCAAAATGATTGCAGATACAAAGGAGCATTCAGGTGGTGGCCTGTTATCAAAAGTCTTTGGGAAGCCCGATGAGTAAAATTAATTAGTATATTTGTGCAAACAAAACGACAACTAATGACTGTAAATGAATTCCTAACGAACCTTCCATCTAGAGTAGAACCTGAAGCACTAGCTGGCAAAGCCTCTCTATTTCACTTCATAATATCGGAAGATGAACCTGGGGAATACACCGTAACCATAGCCGATTCTAAAATTGTGGTGACACCCGGGCTTACAGGAGAGGCCAAATGCATCATCAAAGCCAAATCCAAAAACTTTCTTAAAGTAATCAATGGCGAAACCAAAGCCATGACAGCGGTCATGATGGGCAAGGTCAAAATCTCTAATCTGTCCGAAATGATGGAATACGCTAAACATTTAGGCTTTTAATAAATTCAGCTAAAACGCTACGGCTCAACAATAGGCTGTTTTTTTACGTTAGAGGAATCAAAATCATTAGATGGCAGGAAATTCATTTGGGCAGTTATTAAAGATTACCACCTTTGGGGAGTCACATGGGCGCGCACTTGGTGTTGTTGTGGACGGATTTCCAGCAGGCATTACCATTGATATAGCCATTATTCAAGAGGCATTAGATAGACGGCGCCCCGGCCAATCTCATATCACGACTCAGCGTAAAGAGCAAGATAAAATCGAAGTCCTGTCAGGTCTCTTTGAAGGCAAAAGTACGGGCATGCCTATTACACTAGTGGTTTTTAATCAAGATGCGAAATCCAAAGATTACAGCCATATCAAAGATTCCTTTCGCCCCTCACATGCTGACTTTACGTATGAGATTAAATACGGCCATCGCGATTATAGAGGTGGCGGACGTTCATCGGCAAGGGAGACGTTAGCAAGAGTAGCCGCAGGAGCCTTGATTCAGCAATGGCTTTCGCCGAAAGGCATTACAGTCAAGGGGTATGTCAATCAAATTGGGCATATTCAAATAGTTAGTCCTTATACGGAATTGGATTTGACCCTTTCGGAAAAAAACATTGTACGGTGTCCAGATTCCGTCCTTGCGGACAAAATGATTGAGTTAGTAGAACAGACTAAGAAAAAGGGAGATTCCGTAGGAGGTATGGTCAGTTGTGTGATTACGGGGTTGCCTGTTGGCTTAGGAGAACCTGTTTTTGACAAACTACATGCTGATTTAGGGAAGGCCATGTTGAGTATCAATGCTTGCAAAGGGTTTGACTATGGTTCTGGATTTGGTTCCGCATCAATGTATGGCAGTACACACAATGATGCCTTTATCAAAGGAACACCCCGCCCTACGACACTAACCAATCATGCAGGAGGAATTCTGGGTGGTATTTCTAACGGAATGGATGTCTATTTCAGAGCTGCCTTTAAACCCGTTGCCACTATTATGCGGGACCAAAATTCCGTTGATAAATTTGGTCAGGAAGTCATTGTAAAAGGCAAAGGTCGCCATGATCCTTGTGTTGTACCTCGTGCTGTTCCTATTGTAGAAGCCATGGCTTGGCTAGTCATTGGTGATTTTTGGCTCCGCTCTATTTCAATTGGCTAACGCGAACGCACCGAGTTATCCACCCCCAAATATGAACGCGACCG
>CAYRVZ010000110.1:1805-8896 GCA_964427815.1 uncultured Saprospiraceae bacterium
CAATTGGCTAACGCGAACGCACCGAGTTATCCACCCCCAAATATGAACGCGACCGAAGGAAGCAATGAACGCGACCGCAGGGAGAAATTAACCCAACCAAAGAAGCATATTCTTTTTTTTTCCTAGCTTTGCAATCGCTTTTTTTCTTTTTTCTACGTTATAACACTTGCAAATCAATTTTTTGCGCAAGTAAATCAACAACATGTCAATAAAAGTAAGTGACTTAACCAAAATCTATAGCAGCCAAAAAGCGGTAGACAACCTCACTTTTGAAGTAGGTAAAGGGCAAATACTCGGCTTTTTAGGGCCAAATGGCGCAGGAAAGTCCACCACCATGAAAATGATCGCTTGTTTTATTCCGCCCACCCAAGGTCAGGTTGAAGTCTGCGGAATGAATATTTTTGACCACTCCATGGAAGTTCGGCGCAAAATCGGATACCTTCCTGAGAACAATCCGCTATACTTAGATATGTATGTCAAAGAGTATTTACACTTTGTCGCAGGCTTGCATAAACTCCCAAACAAATCAAAAGCCGTTGCCGATAAAATAGAGATGGTTGGGTTGACCTTAGAACAAAACAAAAAAATAGGGATGCTTTCTAAAGGCTATCGACAACGGGTCGGACTAGCACAAGCCTTGATACATGATCCAGAAGTGTTGATTTTAGACGAACCCACTTCTGGTTTAGATCCCAATCAATTAGTGGACATTCGGAATCTAATCAAGACCGTCGGGCAAGAAAAAACAGTCATTCTCTCCACGCATATCATGCAAGAAGTACAAGCGATGTGTGACCGAGTCATCATCATCAATCGAGGTCAATTGGTCGCAGATGACCCCATTGAAAAATTATCCGATCGCATTTTGGGAGAGGCGATTGTAACGGTTAGTTTTAAAGACAAAATCGACACCAAAATGCTTGAACAATTAGAAGGCACCAAACAAATCACCCCTTTTGCAGACAATAAATTTCATATTTTTTCTGATACCAAAGTTGATATTCGAGAGGATTTATTTCATCTTTCTGTTAAAAACAATTGGGTAATTTTAGAGATGCATAAAGAAGTGCATTCAGTCGAAGATGTGTTCCATAAGCTTACGCAAAAAGAAGTAAAACATGATTAGTTTATTTTTAAAAGAAATACATTCCTTTTTTAGTTCAGTCATAGGCTATGTCGTGATGGCATTCTTTTTATTGGCTATTGGGCTACTGATGTGGGTATTTCCAGATTTTAGTATTATTAATTCTAAGTATGCCACGCTAGACCAATTATTTGACATTGCACCTGCAGTATTTTTATTTTTAATACCTGCTATCACGATGAGGTCTATTGCAGAAGAAAAAAACCAAGGCACGATAGAGTTTTTAAAAACCAAGCCTTTGAGCTATCAACAAATCGTTTTGGCGAAGTTTTTTGCAAGTTGGGTTTTGGTGGGCATCACCTTGCTTCCGACCCTACTGTTTTATTATTCCGTGCATGAATTAGGGATGCCAAAAGGCAACTTGGATTCAGGGGCCATAGCAGGATCGTACTTGGGTTTGTTTCTATTAGGCGGCATCTTCACGGCAATTGGCATCTTAGCATCTTCCTTGACTAGCAACCAGATTGTAGCCTTTTTACTAGCAGCCGTCTTGTCTTTTGTATTCTATTGGGGGTTTCAGTTTATCAGTCAACTCCCTGTGTTTTATGGCAAGAATGACGGATTAGTTCAGATGTTTGGTGTCCAATATCATTATTTACAGATTAGTCGCGGGCTTATAGATAGCCGTAATATTATTTATTTCTTTTCCATCATTATTGCTTTTGTTGGCGGTGCCCAACTAAGCCTAGAAAAACGAGCGAGGTAAAATGACTGCCAAGAAAAAAACTTTTAGAGCAAAGACCCTTAATTACATCATCCTCTTAGGTGTGCTTTTACTTGTCAATATTCTAGCCCAATATTATCATGGTCGGTTGGATTTAACGGAAGAGAAACGCTTCACTTTAACAAAACCAACCAAATCTTTTTTGCAAAAATTAGACAATGATGTAACCGTAGAAATATTATTAGATGGAGATTTACCCGCTGGTTTTAAACGCTTACAAAAATCGACTGTAGAGCTGTTGCAGGATTTTAGAGCACAATCGTCCTACATACATTACTACTTTAACGACCCAAATGTCGGAACCATAAAAGAAAGGAATAGCAGACGTAAAGAAATGGCGGATAGAGGCATCTCACCTATACGCCTGACGGTCAAAGAGAAAAATGGCACAACAGAAAAATTTATCTACCCAATTGCGGTGGTTCATTATGGTACTAGAGCAACCATCGTCTCCTTATTAGAAAATTCCAATCCCACGCTCAATCCAGAATTGGCCTTGAATAAGTCCATCAGTTTGCTAGAATACAAATTGGCCAACGCAATTCAAAAGCTCTATCTAAAGACGAAAACCAATATTTCTTTCGTACAGGGGCATGGCGAATTACCTCCTTTGGCATTTCAAGACTTAAAAAAATCTCTTTCCGTTAATTCTAATGTAACCCTGCTTGATTTAGATACGATCATCAGAGTACATCCCTCCATCGATATTTTAATGATAGCCCGTCCACAGGGTGCTTATTCAGAGAAGGAGAAATTTGTACTGGATCAATACATAATGAATGGGGGCAAGGTTATTTGGATGTTGGATAAACTAGTCGTTTCTTTGGATAGTTTGTCTAGACAACCGACCTATGTCCCTTATGACTACCCACTTAACCTCGACGATCAATTATTCAAATATGGCACACGAATTCAGCCAAATATGGTGGTCAGTATCGACTGTGCCAAAATCCCCTTAAAAGTAAGTGGTAACCAAATGGATCTATTCCCGTGGTACTATTGGCCAATCGCCACTCCATCATCGAATCATCCTATAGTTAAGAGCTTGGACAGAGTTTGGGTAAGATTTGGCAGTACCATAGACACCATTAAAACCCAAGTACCGATCAAAAAAACCATTTTACTCTCCACTTCAAGATATAGCCGAACTCGATATATCCCAACGCAAATTGGTTTTGAAATATTGAGAGAGGATCCAAGACCAGATAAATTCAATAAAGGTAGACAACCAATAGCTGTATTACTAGAAGGGTCATTTCCTTCCCTCTATAAAGGTCGCGTCAGCCAAGTCATGCAGCAGACGCTCGATAGCCTAAACTATACTATCAAGTCTAGCAGCGAAAAGACTCAAATGATCGTCATATCAGACGGAGATATCCTTCGCAACGACGTGGATTATCAAAACCAACAGTATAACGCACTTGGAGTCAATCGGTATGAAAAAGCAAACGGCTATTATGCCAATAAAGAATTTCTAATCAATGCCGTAGAATACTTATTAGATGATGATGGTATCATTGCCGCAAGGACAAAGGAGGTCAAACTCCGCCTATTAGATACTGTCAAAGCAGAAAAAGAAAAAACCAAATGGCAGCTTGTTAATATTCTCTTACCCTTACTGCTGCTATTAATCGGTGGGCTATTGTATAGTTGGATACGGAAAAGAAGATTTGCCCGCTAAAAAGAAAACCTATGAAACGAACTATCATCCTACTTTTAATCTTAACCCTTCTGGGAGGAATCACTTGGTACACCCTTCAAAATAAACCTAAGGATGCCATGCCTGTCAGCACGTCCTCGTATGCAATTGATGATATTTCTAAAATTTATCTGACAGGTATCACCTATCCCAACGGGCGAAAAGACATACTCAAGCGGGAGGAAGGAGGATGGACCTACAACGGAGAAAAAGCCAATCAGAATGTTGTCAACAACATGTTAAATACCGTCAAAAGATTAAGGATATTGTACGCGACTCCCGAAAGTGCGCGTTTGACGATGCTCAAAAGTCTCGCAACCAACAAAGTCAAGGTAGAGTTCTACGACCAGGATCATAACCCTTTACAGATCTTTTATGTAGGAGAACCATCTACTGATGGCAATAGCACCTATTTCATTAAAGAAGGCTCTAATGAGCCCGATTTAGTCGGCATTCCGGGTTTTACAGGCAGTATAGGCGGTTATTTTAAAAAACCTGCCTCAGATTGGAAAAACCTAATTATTTTTAATCTTAGCCCCGATAAAATTAAAAGTATAAGCCTAGAATACCCTAGTTTTAAGAATAAATCTTTCAAATTAACACATGATGATAATAAGTTTAGCGTCACACCATTTTATCCCATCAACTTACCGACTACCAAGCCTTATAAAAAAGGTTGCTTCAAAACCTACCTCAGCTTTTTTGAGAAAATTCAGGCAGAGGCATTAGAGCCCAATATTAAGCTACGAGATTCGTTAAATAAACGCACACCTTTTGCCACGATTACTCTGAACCAAACGGGCAATGAAGTCCATACAATTCAATTTCACCCTTATGTGCCAGAAGGATCCACCTTAGAAACCCTGCCAGACCAGCATCGTGATAAATACAGTCTTCTAGGCGTAAATCGCTACTTTGTCATCAATGAAGATAACGAATGTTTTTTGACTCAACAAAGAGTTATCGGAAAAGTCCTTTGGACGTATCAAGACTTTTTTAATTAATCACACCTTGTTCATCAAACACTATGCATATGCACCCCCGTTTTTCCCTTCCAAAAGCCATCTATCTATTATTATTTATAGGAACGGTCTCCTTACTGAGTCCATCTTGTAGTGCTATTAAAAGAAGCAGAAAAGAAAGTACCTACAAGAAACCTCGAAGGCATAAAACCGTTGCCAAATCTGCTGAAGCGAAATATCGAAATGACCTATTAGCTTCCGCCAAAAAAAACCTTGGCATTAAGTATAAATATGGCGGCAATACCCCTAAAACAGGTTTTGACTGCTCTGGTTTCACCAAATATGTCTATGCAAAAAAAGGCGTATCCCTTCCAAGGGTTTCAAGAGACCAAGCCAAAATAGGTAAAAGGGTCAATCTCCGATATACGCAACCCGGAGATTTGGTCTTTTTTGGAAAAGGCAGGAAAGTTTCTCACGTGGCGATGGTTATTGAAAACAAAAAGGGGGAAATCTATGTTATTCATAGTACTTCGTCAAAAGGCGTAAAAATCGACAACATTACACAGTCAAATTACTGGAAACCTCGTATCTTGTACGCTCGTAATATTTTAGGCTCTGTCACAGCGAGAAAGCCTTGAAACAAAACAATTAATCTATGCTGAATTTGATTCTATTTGGGCCTCCTGGCTCTGGAAAAGGAACGCAAGCCAAGAATCTTGAAAAGAAATTTAACCTAATTCATATCTCCACTGGGGACTTATTCAGACATGAGATAGGCAATAAAACCCCGTTGGGGTTAAAGGCTCAAGCCTTCATGGACAAAGGGCAACTTGTACCCGATGAGGTAACCATCGGAATGCTCGAAAACAAAGTGAACCTACACCCAGAAGCAGAAGGATTTATTTTTGATGGATTCCCACGCACCATTCCTCAGGCATCCGCATTAGATGCTTTTTTGGCTTCCAAAGGAAGTGAAATAGCCGGTCTATTGATGTTAGAGGTCAATGATGATGAAATCGTCTCCCGTATCCTCAACAGAGGGAAAACATCTAGTCGTCCCGATGACAATAATGAGACCATCATCCGCGACCGGATCACTGTCTTTAATAAACAAACTGCCCCGATTTATGACCATTATGCTCAAACAAACCGAGCTGTAAAGTTAAATGGTATCGGGAGCTTGGCAGAAATTCTTTCTCGGTTGGAAGAAGCCATTGTTTCCATATCCTAAGCCATGGCATCAAGAAATTTTATAGATTACGTAAAAGTTTTTTTTGAGTCAGGCAATGGAGGAGCCGGTAGTCTTCATTTCAGAAGAGAGAAATACGTCCCTAATGGTGGTCCCGATGGTGGAGATGGAGGACGAGGAGGAGATATCATCTTGCGTGGAAATGCCCAACGGTGGACTTTGCTTCCGCTAAAATATACCAAGCATGTCAAAGCAGAAAGCGGAGGCAATGGCGCAGGCAATAATTCTTTTGGTACAGATGGCAAAGATGTATATGTAGATGTTCCGCTTGGGACAGTAGTCAAAGATTTTGAATCAGGCGAAATCCTTTTTGAAATCACCGATGACCAAGAAACAAGAATCTTATACAAAGGAGGGCGAGGAGGTAAAGGAAATGCTTTCTTTAAATCTGCTACCCAACAAGTACCACGCTACGCACAACCAGGCGAAGAAAAGGAAGAAGGCTGGGTTATTTTAGAATTAAAAGTCCTCGCAGATGTGGGCTTGGTTGGGTTTCCAAATGCAGGTAAATCTACCTTGCTTTCTGTTATTTCAGCAGCAAAGCCGAAGATTGCAGATTATCCTTTTACGACGCTTACGCCAAATTTAGGCATGGTTCAATATAGAGATAATCGTTCCTTTATCATAGCTGATATCCCTGGAATCATCGAAAAAGCACATGAAGGAAAAGGGCTAGGGGCTAGATTCTTAAAGCATATCGAAAGAAATGCCGTCTTGTTATTCATGGTGCCAGCAGATTCGGATAACATCCAAAAAGAATATGAAATCCTTTTAAATGAACTCAAGATGTTCAATCCCGAATTATTGGACAAACCAAAAATGCTAGCTGTTACTAAAACAGATTTGATTGATGCAGAACTAGAAGAAATGCTACGTGCTGATTTGCCGAAAGGCATCACTACCCTATTTATCTCTTCTGTGGCACATAAAGGTCTGGATGAATTAAAAGACCAACTTTGGCGTGCAATCACCAGCTAATCTTACAAAATGAAGAAGTTTTTAGATATAGAAAGAGTCATTGGTGAAAAAAATCCCAAAGCCCTAAAATGGATGCCAGGCTTTCTACTGCGGTATATCAAGCGAATCACCCATGAAGAAGACATGAATGCCACCATGCACCAATTCAAAGATAAGATGGGCGCAGATTTTTGCACGGCAATTGTTAACAAACTCAACATCTCTGTCAAGGTTTATGGCACCGAGAACATACCAAAAGAAGGGGGCTGTTTATTTGTCTGCAATCATCCATTGGGTGGCATGGATGCCGTAGCACTTGTCCACAAAATCCACTCCATTCGCCCTGATATTAAATT
>CAYRVZ010000111.1:0-8833 GCA_964427815.1 uncultured Saprospiraceae bacterium
CAAAAGCGGCTTATTCGCCATAATTCTCATGACAAGAAATAAACGAATGAGTAAAATAAATAAACGTTAATGTATTTATTAAAATTATTTGTTTCTTTCTTGGATTGAGCTTATATTTGTGTAAACAAAACTATAATGCGTAAACAAGGGTTTTATAGAAAGCATAATTTTCCAGATGCAGACCTCTATGCGATGGTCGTAGAACGGCTGAAATATGCCCAACGGGATTTGAAACAGATGAAGCAATTTGGGATGACTGCCGCTAAGTTAAAAGCCATTCAATCTCGTGCTTTGACTTTTTACAACTTGCCCAATGACGATGAATTGGTCGGTAATCAAATGGTCTTTACGGACAAAAAATATGACAAGGCCAATTTATTAAAGGCGGCTATACGAGCAGTCATGACCCGCGTGGCGATGAAATACGGGCAGCGTTCGGGTCGCTATCGTGCGTACGGTACAGCGAAACTAACGGACATGACCGATGCTCAATTATTGTTTTGTGGTCGTCGTGTAGCGAGGGTTGGACGCAAACAATTAAATCTGTTGGCGGATACAGGTTTAAACGAAAATGCCTTAATGCGTGTGCAAAAAGCGGCTACTGACTTTGAAAAAGCTATGAATATCCAGCAAGATAAGATTGCGGAAAGGGATATCGCCGTTGAGAAAAGAGTAACCCTAGGCAATCAGTTTTATGATGATTTAATCAAATTATCTGACATCGGCAAATCCATCTGGGACAACCAAAACAAAACTTTCTATGAGCAATATGCGGTTTACGAAAGTAATAATGAACAGAAGAAATTACGAAAAAAATGAAATTCTTTAAGCATGTTGGCTGCGGGAATTAAGAGGCTCAATGCAGTCATGGCATTGTGAGATAATAAACTTCATGCGGACATCATTGAGAATTAATTATATAAAATATGGAAATAAAGAGAGCAATAGAAATTATCGAAAAATTTTCAATTACTAAAAAGGCGTTGCCAATAAACAATAACGACCAAGAACTAATAAGAATTAGACAGGAATTTAATAATATATCAGCTGATTTAAAAGACTATATTCAATATTATGCTCCCCAAAAGGATATTTTTTATGAAACAGGAAGCAATCCATTAAAATTATACGGACTAAAAAACTTAACCCGAAAGCAGGATGGCTACAATTATAATCCCGTTACAAAAAAAAACATTGAAAATTGGAATAAGGATTGGTTTCTTATTGCGGATGAAGGTGCAGACCCGATAATTATTGACTTGAATTCAAACAAGGATGAAATAATAAAATTAATGCACGGTGTTGGAAATTGGGAATGCGGAGTAGTTATTGCAGATAGTATTGGACAGTTTATTTTATGCGCTACTGCATTAGATTTTGCTTTAACTAATTTTGAAGATGAAGCAATTATAGATGATGGAAATAGTTTTTGTCTTGCCAAAAATGCCTCTGAATGGTATTTTAAAAATATGAAAGAATGGGCACGTGAATACTATGAAGAATGGTGCTCAATCTTTGATAATTATTAAAAACGAATGCCTAATAATGAATGGGAAACGGATTTTCGCGGAATTCGCGAGGAGAAATGGAACACAGCACACGAAGATCCCAACGAGTATGTCCCAGAACGCATCGCACATGTCCCCACTGGCGGGTCATATTTGGTAAGAATCCAAACAAACTAGAACCAACACCATTCAAATTTGGGGGTGGACTCCTCTGCAAGCATTTTTCCGCAAGGGGATAATATTTAGAATTCCATTCCACCACCATGTCCACCACGTGAGCGGCGACGTTTTTTCTTGGCCTGTTTTAGTTCCCAATTAAATCCTAGCCAAAAAACTCTAGTCTCTCTTTTTCTGGTAAAATCCATTTTGATATCTTTAGTGTTCACATGGAACGCAAATTGATTTGTATTAAAAATATCACTGATTTTAAAGATGAGCTGACCTCTGTTTTTAAACACTTTATAGGTCATGCCAAAATCAGTGCTAGTCATCGGGTCGCCCTGCCCTACTACTCCAATGTATCCAGAATGATAAAAGGATGAAAGCTGGATGGACATCGGCTTGATAGGTGTAAAGCTTGTCATCAATCGAAACATCACGACATCGCCATCATTGGTGATACTATTGTCTAAATTTGTACCGTCTTTTTCTTCCTTGTAATAGGAAATATTACCACTAAGCCTAAACCATTTAAGTGGATTATAACTACCATTTAACTCTACTCCCTGCGAAATCGAATGATTCAAATTTTTAAAAGTTAATTCTCTAATTCCGTTGGGTAAAATATGGGTGTAAAACCCTATTTTGTTATCGGTATATCGATAAAAAATAACTGGGCTGATGCTTCCTTTTTTCCAGTGCGTTTGCCAGCCTAACTCCCAAGAATCTGTCAAGGCTGGATTGAGTAAAGGGTTTCCCCGACGGATGTTTTTATTATCATTATACGACACGAAAGGGTTCAGTTGGCGATAGGTGGGTCTCTTAATTCGTTTACTATAACTCAACATCATCTTTCCTTTTCCGTCTGGTAATACCTCGTAGGCAATGTGTCCACTTGGAAATAAGTTAGCATATTTTTTAGGAAACTTTTCAGTTGCTTTGGCTAATTCAGTAGTCACATCGGTATGTTCTACACGCAAACCAACATTCAGATCCCAATGATTCCACTTGGTTGTAGCCATTAGGTACGCGGCTCCGATATTCTCTTGATACAGCAAGTCATTCGTTCTGTCCGCATTAGAGATCCAATCTGATCCGACCTTATCAAAATATTTAAAATCATTATTCAAACCACGAAGCGAATAATTAATGCCCGTTTCAATTTTCGTATTTTTGGTAACGGGGTAAGTAAAGTCACTTTTGAATAAATGGGTCAATACTATTTGATCACGTCTATTTTTCTCAACTTTATGCACTAATATATCTTGTTCAAAAAAGAAATCTTCGCCACTTAAAACACTATCCGCCTTCGTTCCAAGATCCAAAGAATACACCGAATTCCATTTCATTCCCTTACGGGCAAAACGCTGGTTAACCCCTAGTTCGACTTGTAGTCCTCCCATTGCCTCATCATCTTGCGTTTTACGAATACTATTACTATCGTATTGATTATCCTTATTGAATAGGGTATAATTGAAAGTGCTTGATTTTTGTCCAGTATGTGGATTAACGGATAACGTGGTAAATATTTCCGTTTTCTTTGATGGATTCCAATCAATGCCAAAACTATACGTGTGCCCAATCTTCAATTTATCTACCAAAGAATGCTCCACCAAAAAATTAGTCGTGTCTGCAAAAATATTTTGCCTATTGAGATCTTTATAAGTATGATAGAATGTTCTTTTGAATTGGTAACCAGCTCTCCAATTCCATTTTTTGGTTCGATAATTCATATCGATGCCCGTGTTCCATTTGTCGTCATTTCCCGCAAGGAAGTTAAAGCTATAATTAAATCCTAATTCACTCGGCCTTTTCATAATGATATTAATGACACCCGCTTTTCCAGCTGCTTCATACTTTGCAGAAGGGTTGGTGACCACTTCAATGGCTTCGATCGAGGCTGCTGGAATTTGGTCAAGCCTCATTTCACTTCCCGTACCTATTAACGAAGAAGGACGACCATTGATTAAAATCTTGACATTTGAGCTCCCCCTCAGTTGTATTTGCCCATCAACATTCACATGTAGAGCGGGGATATTACGCATGACATCGAGAGCATTCCCACCTGTGCTATTGATGTCTTGTGCCACATTGAATCTTTTTGTGACCAAATCCATTTGTTCTGCCACCTTCTCCCCTGTAACTTCAATCTCCTCTAGGCCATTGTCTGGCTCTAATGTGATGGTCCCCAATTTCACAGCCGATCGTTGCTTATTGATATCCATTAGGTCACTGGTATATTTACCCATCCCGAGGAAGGTGATCGCTACCTGATATTTTCCGAAAGGTAAATTTCTAAAAATAAATCGCCCTCCATCTTTGGTTGTCACCACTTTTTGGGGCGTTTTTGCTTCTGCTTTATAGATGGCCACATTTGCATAAGCTAAACCACTTGGGCTATCCTCACTGACCACCTTGCCAAACAAGGTACCTGTACCTAGTTTCGATTGCTCAAAATCGCCATCTTGCCCATTTACAGACAAAACAGTCAATAACAAAATAAACAAAATTTGTAGTTCTTTCATAACCAATTATCACAGTAGAAGGCTTGTTTTGATGTGTTTTATTCTTCATAAAGCAAGAAAAGCACAAAGTAACAAAATAAATAAAGAAAAAATGATATATTTGGGTCGATATAGGATTTTAATTCAGAAATATAAGCTTCGAACTTACAGACAATCAAATTGTCGACTTAATAGATCCGTATCATAAATGGGATAAATTTCATACCCTTTAGCCCATTCCACCAATATATTATCGACACTCAATTTTTTAATTCTATTCTGTGCATGAACATTTAGTGGATACACCCCCCTAAACCTGCCCGTTCCTTTTTGCTTATTAAAAGAACCTAAATTAAGCGTATTATTGAGTAAGACTAACTCTTCACCATTCGTGAATGTAATCAAAACTTGACTCTTCCTTTCAAGATATCCAAAGGATTTTCTAGGATTTTTTGTATGAATAATAAAATCCAAATTCAAGAAAAAATTACCGCCTTCCATTAAAGAGAAGGAACTTAAACATTTCATATAAGGTGAATCATCAATCAAGGGAATACCAGCTGGATGTAGCGTAAACAACACAGATTCTGATAAATCAATTCGATGTTTTCTAGTGTAAGGATCAGGCCCATCAAATAATGTTTCACAATTCAATTTGGGCGGATTAAAAAATAAATTATCCTTTTCACTTGGGTAATAAAAACTGGTAGATTGCGGAAAGTAGCCAGAAAAGACCATGGTCCCATTGTCATATTCTTCTCCATTAATAAAAGCATCTTTTTTAAATGAAAGCCGATTCATCTCCTGTTTAATCTTCTCAACAAAATCCGTTAATTCGGCCACTTCTGAACGCTTATTAAGCATTTTTTTCTCTATTCTCTTAAGATCCTTTTTGCCCTTTTTATAAGCTTTCTTTGTTCGTTTTACTGCTTCTTTATTGCCATTTTCGTTACGGTTTTCCAAGTTTTGTTTTAACCAAGCAGCCGCTTGTACAACCTCCTCATGCTCACCACTCAACTTACTTAGTTCAATACTAGCCTTGTCCAATGCGCTTGTGGCTTGCTGCCATTCGCTGACTGTTGCACTCAATTTGAGTTCAATCTCTTGCAGATCCTGAGCTTGAATCCCGATTACAATTCCCATAAGGGCCAAAAGCATAATAAAAAACTTCATAAAACTACTTTAATTTTTGATGTCCAAAACTGTAGTGATAACAATCCTCTTGAGACAAGGTTTATACGCCAATACGCCCAACTAGATACAAAAACAAAAAATTTCCATTGAATCTCTAACTATAATGACAAATTTTCCTTAAAATTGTGCTAGTTTCCTAGCTAACAAAATTTGCATTCATGAAAACCTATATCTTTCTAATCTTGACCTTGCTATCCTTCGCACAATGCGCAAATACGGAGCCGAGTCAAACCTTAACTAAATTTGATAAAATACCCGTGAAATACCCCACTACAAAAAAAGACAACATTTCAGATGATTATTTTGGTGTAAAAGTGAAAGATCCCTATCGTTGGTTGGAAGATGACCGATCGGAAGAGACAAAAGCTTGGGTCATCAAACAAAACAAAGTCACACAAAATTATTTGAATCAAATACCCTTTCGGAAAAAAATTGGGGATCGACTCAGTAAGCTTTGGAATTATGCAAAATATTCTACACCTACGAAAGTAGGAGGTCAATATTATTTTTTCAAAAATGATGGCTTGCAAGATCAAAGTGTACTGTATGTTCAAAACTCCTTGACAGAAAAAGCGACTGTAGTTTTGGATCCCAATAAATTTTCAAAAGATGGAACGATCGCAATGGGCGGAATGGAATTTTCGAAGGACGGGCAATATATTGCCTATCAGATTAGCGAGGGTGGATCCGATTGGCAGACGATACTCATCAAGAATTTAAAAACAGGGAAGACCTTAAAAGAAAAAATAAATTGGGTTAAGTTTTCAGACATATCTTGGTTCAAAGATGGTTTTTTCTATAGTCGATACCCAACCCCCACAGCAGACGCAAAATTAAAAGGTAAAAATCTATTCCACCAAGTTTATTATCACCAAATAAATACGCCACAGTCTCAGGACGAATTAATTTACGCTGACCGCGCCAATCCAGCGTACAATTTTTATACCCAAACCACAGAAGATGAAAGATATTTGGCAGTAGCGGTGGCTCAATCAACTAGTGGCAATGCCCTGTATATCAAAGACTTACAAGACCCTAACAGTCAATTCACACCTGTAAAAGAATCTTTTGAGTCCGATTTTAACTTAGTGGACAACATAGGTTCGGAATTATTAATACTAACAAATTACAAAGCCCCAAATCAGCGATTAATATCCATTAACATGGGTGCACCAGCCGAAAAGAACTGGCAGGAATTAATACCAGAATCTAAGGACGTATTAAAAAGTATTACCCTGGCAGGAAGCAAGTTTTTTGCACATTTTATTCACAATGCCTCCTCAAAAGTGGTTGCTTATAATCACGATGGTACTAAGGCTTATGACCTAGCTTTGCCGGGCATCGGGACTTTAGGTGCCCTTTCGGGAAAAAAAGAAGAGGAAGAAGCGTTTTTCTCTTTTAGTTCCTTCACCCGCCCCAACACCACATACACCTTAAATGCCAATACCGGAAAAATAAATCTCTTCAGAAAATCAGGAATTGATTTTAATAGTGACTTGTATGAAACGAAGCAATTCTTTTTCAAAAGCAAAGATGGAACCCAGGTTCCTGTTTTTGTGACACACAAAAAAGGACTAAAAATGGATGGGAAGCGTCCTACCCTACTCTATGGCTATGGCGGATTTAATATTAGCATTCCGCCTAGATTTAGTATTGTACGCTCATTAATCCTAGAAAATGATGGCATCTATGCCGTTGCCAATATACGGGGAGGTGGTGAATTTGGGCAAGACTGGCACCTAGCTGGTGTGAAAGAAAAGAAACAGAATGTCTTTGATGATTTTATAGGAGCCGCCGAATTTTTAATCACAAATGGCTTTACTTCCAAAGAGAAATTAGGCATTGAAGGAGGTTCTAATGGTGGCTTGTTAGTGGGTGCATGTATTACCCAACGACCAGACTTATTCGCTGTTGCCTTCCCAAGAGTTGGGGTATTAGATATGTTGCGGTATCAAAACTTTACTATCGGCCGGGCATGGGCTTATGACTATGGCTTGAGTGAAAACAAAGAGGATTTTGCCTATTTGTACAAGTATTCGCCAGTACACAATGTAAAAGATACGAAATATCCAGCGACGATGGTCATGACTGGTGACCATGATGATCGGGTGGTTCCAGCGCATTCTTTCAAATTTGCGGCAACGCTCCAAACGCATCAACAAGGAGAAAACCCTACGTTGATACGCATTGAGACCTCTGCTGGCCATGGTGCTGGCAAACCCACCTCTAAACTGATAGAAGAGAATGCAGATTTGCTTTCTTTCTTCTTTTACAACACAAATACGGTTGTCAAATAACGCATCATAAGTACTAATGCTTCGTTAAAAAATAAAAACCACCGAATAAATCATTTTATGAAAATTGCTAGTTTCGACAGTAAACTCATTTTTCTATTTAAAATAGGCTTTTTACCTATTAGTGTTTGGGACCTACTTGATATTGCGATTGTTGGATTTTTATTCTACAAGATTTATCAGCTGTTACGAGGGAGTATTGCTTTTAATATTGTTTTGGGCGTTTTATTGCTGACTTCTGCAGGCTGGTTGATGCGTTTCTTAGAAATGGATTTATCTTCGTTGATTATTAGCCAGATTGTCAATATCGGATTGATTGCGCTTATTATTATTTTTCAACCTGAGATAAGAAAATTTCTCTTATACTTGGGCCAAACGACATTGAGGGGGCGTTTTGATTTTATTAATACCTTTTTAAAGGTGACTCCTGAAGCGACTACAGAAGAACACAAAACGCAAATTAAGGAAATCGTACAAGCGGCTTTCCGCATGAAAACTAGGCGCTGGGGTGCTTTGATCGTAATAGCCAACAAAGGCAGTAATACGGTAGAGCTTTCGAAAACAGGTCAGTCCATTAATGCAGACATCAGTGAAGAATTACTATTAAGTATATTCAACAAAAACAGTCCCCTTCATGACGGAGCCGTGCTTATTCAAAATTATAAAATCTACGCTGCTAGCTGTATCCTACCGATATCCAAGAATCAAGCCCTCCCCCAAAAATTTGGCTTGCGGCACCGTGCTGGCATTGGACTTACCGAAAACATGAACGTTTCTGTCATTATCGTTTCGGAAGAAAGCGGACATATTACTTTCGCAAAAAATGGCCAATTCCAAAATATAAAAAGCGAAGACGCACTAGAAGCTCGCTTACTGGAAGATTATTGATTTGTCGAACTGCTGTCATGGATTTGCGTAGCGTATAAACCCATGACAGCTAGCCCTACTAGGGCTCACTCAAAAACTAAATAATTGCACTCAATTTACTGATTACCCGTAAATTAGGTATTTTTCTCTTTCTAAAAAACAATATAAAAAGCAAAGTTTGGTTCGACATCTTGACGATGAATCTCTTGTTAATGGTCTTCCTAAGAGGATGGATTTTAAAAAGCAGGTTTCTTTTACCGTTAAGAGAATTAAGGAATTAAGGGCATTAAGAGGATGGATTTTAAAA
>CAYRVZ010000112.1:0-728 GCA_964427815.1 uncultured Saprospiraceae bacterium
TAGTATCGCGTTTTCGATATTAATTCTAAATAATGTAAGCTTCTTAATAGAAAAAATCAACTTTAACAGTAAAAGGTTTGAATTTTTTCGTTACACGTCTTACCTATTACTACTTCTTAGTATTACTTTAAATTTGCTACACTTTAATAAAATAGGACGGGATAAGAATAAGATTATCGATGTAAAGAGAATAATTAGCACCGTTTCTAAAAACGCTACAATAGCTATTCACCCTAAACTAAGATCTGACTGGTCTTTACACGGTTATTTTCAAAGATATGGTTATGTTAGTTTAGATTCAGATACATCAAAGACTCATAAGTATATTTTAATGCAAAAAAAGAATAGTTCTAATATATATTGGAAAAAAATTCTAAATTTGAATGGTTTCGATTTGTACGAAAACAGAAAGTACATACCGTCAATCGAATAGACAGCTCCACCGTTCACGACTCTGAAAGGTCTACCAGTTATACAATCTGAGTACATACATTCTCCCATTCTTGGCTATTTACCCAAAAGCAGTTATCTTTGGAGTATTCGTTCATAAAACTCCTTAGATGAAAAACTTTTTAACTCTTGTTATACTGACCTGCTCTTCCTTTGTTTTTGCGCAAACTACAGCCACAATTGAGGCAGAACGTATTGCCCATGATTATTTATCGAAACATTTGGCTGTATGGGGTTTGACAACGGAGGACGTGTCGGATATGTATTTAAAAGATAAA
>CAYRVZ010000112.1:738-8772 GCA_964427815.1 uncultured Saprospiraceae bacterium
AAGTTTTCACCAAACACAATCGGGTTACGAGCTTGTACTATGTGCAACGTGCTCATGGCATAGAAATTTTCAATGCGTTATATACAGTTCACCTACTGCCCAATGGGCAAATCCTTACGGCAAACAGTCGCTTCATTTCTAATATTAAAAATAGAATAGTCACGAACAAAGCAAAAACACCTGCCACAAACGCCTTGCAAATTGCCTTTAACCATTTTAATATTCAGCCCAAATCAAGACCTGTCGTCAAGATAAAAAAAGCTAACTTCTTCCGATATCAAAAAGACGAGTTTACAACTATAGACCCTACTAACCAGCTTCTATATTTTCCGAAAGGAGACCGACTCATATTGGCTTGGGCTGTCACCATTCAACCTATAAAAGAGGATTTATGGCAATTTTTTATTGATGCACAAACGGGTAAAATCCTAGATAAAATAAGCCTTACCGTACATTGTGGAATAGCACATCTTGAGCATCAACATGAAAGTTGTTCTGCTCTATCTAGTCATACTATACCATCCGATCTATCCACTCAAGTAAGAAAGCAAGCAGGTCCAGATGGTTCTTCTTACCGAGTTTTCCCTTACTCCGTAGAATCTCCTTTATTTGGCAATCAAACACTATTAACCGACCCAGCATTACTCGCTGCTTCTCCTTATGGGTGGCATGATACAAATGGTGCAGATGGTGCCGAATACACCATCACCCGAGGAAACAATGTTCATGCCTACTTAGATTTAAACGCACAAAACACGAGTGCTAGCGACGAGCCAGATGGTGGGGCTAGTTTGACATTTGATTTTCCATTTGACCCCAATGCAGAACCAGTCGCTAATCGAGCTGCTGCCGTAACGAATCTTTTCTACATGAATAATTTCATGCATGATTTTTCCTTTCAATATGGCTTCGATGAGGATGCGGGTAATTTTCAATTTAAGAATTATGTAGGCCCTAATTTCAAAGCAAGCGATCCAGTCCTGGCGCATGCACAAGATGGGGAGACGCTCAATAATGCCAATTTTTCAACTCCTCCAGATGGCACTAGCCCAACGATGCAAATGATGATTTTTACCGGACAAGGCGGTCAACATCTAACCATCAATCAACCCACTAGCCTAGCGGGAAGTTATTCGACTGGAACGGCTATTTTTGGTCCCTCCATTACGGATACGCCCATCACTGGCGAAGTGGTTATTATCGAGGATGGCGATCCTAGTAACCCTTTTTTAGGCTGCAACCAAACTAGCCAAGACCTAACAGGCAAAATTGCTTTTGTAGAAAGAGGCGGTTCTTGCGTCTATGCCAATAAAGCGATCTACGCCCAAAACAAAGGGGCTATTGGATTGATTGTCGGTAATTTTTCAAATAACACGCCCGATATGTCTTCGCCAGCTAGTCTTGGAAATCAAGTGAACATCCCACTAGTACTAATTGCAAAAGCGGACGCTGACTTACTAAAATCCAAAATTAATAATGGAGAAATGGTGCAAGCATCCATAGTCAAAAGTGATGCCCCTGGACCTACTTCTTTAGATGCGGATTTTTCAAATCTTACGATTGCACATGAATACACGCATGGTATTTCTACGCGATTAACGGGCGGAGGCGCCACGATAAGTTGCTTATTTAATGATGAACAAATGGGGGAAGGTTGGAGTGACTTTTTTGCATTAGCCCTTTCAGCCAAATCTTCTGAAAATGGAACGGAATCAAGACCTATTGGCAATTATCTTCTAAAAAAAGGAGTCGATGGTTTAGGAGGAAGACGACACCCCTACTCTACTGACATGACCATTAATCCTGTTACTTATTATGACATTTTAAATACTAATAAGCCTCATGATGTCGGTGAAGTGTGGGCTTCCTGTCTATGGGATTTGTATTGGTTGATGGTGGATAAATATGGCTTTGATGAAGACATTTATAATGGGACTGGCGGCAACAATAAGACCCTGCAATTAGTCATGGATGGTCTAAAATTACAGCCATGTTCTCCCGGTTTCATTGATGGAAGAGATGCCCTTTTAGCTGCTGACATGGCTAATAATGGTGGAGCCAACACGTGTTTGATTTGGGAGGCTTTCGCCAAAAGAGGAGTTGGTTTATATGCCAACCAAGGTAGCACTGACGATAGAAATGATGGTATAGAATCTTATGTAACACCTCCATCCTGCACAAAGGAATTAGCCATCACCAAGCAGATGTCTCCCGTCATCAATGCTGGAGAAAACATCCATGTCGTGCTAACTATTTTGAATTACAAAGGAAGTGACTTAGCTGGGGTAACAGTCACGGATATGATACCTGATAACACCTCGTTTGTGGTCGGATCAAGTTCTATTCCTGCAACCGTTTCTGGCGGTATGATTACGTTTGAAATCGGTGACATGAGTAATCAATCCCAATTAGATATTCAATATCAATTGAGCACAAGTAGCGCAAACCCTTCTACCAGTCTTTGGAGTGACGACTTTGAATTCAACGCCTCTAAATGGCAGACTGAAAGTGTAAAAGGGGATAATTTTTGGAATTGGGATTTAAGTAGCTCATTGGGCTATGCGCATAGTGGTGCCCGTTCATATTTTGTACCTGGAGCCATTGGAGAATCCGTTCAACGACTTGCGCTAAAAGATGCGGTAACCATAAGCGGTTCTAAACCCATTTTGCGATTCTTTCAACGATATGATACGCAGCCAGGTTTAGATGGGGGTATTTTAGAATTTTCAACCGATGGAGGTGCGCATTGGTTTGATGCTAATATTTATTTTTTCAGGAAAGGGTATAATAGACCGATGGATTTTTGGACGTTTAATCTGGTTGATCAAGATGGATTTTCAGGCAAGTCAAAAGAAGACAGCTATGTAGAAACCATGGTTGATTTATCTTCTTTCATTGGAGAAAGCTTAGATATGCGTTTTCATTTTGCTACTCATTATTCTAATACTTCAGCTAGTAAACTATGGTCTATTGATGATGTAGAATTCATGGACATGGTTCATTATAATACAGATGCTTGTGTAACTACGAATCAAGGCGATCAAGCTTGCACACAAGCAAAAGAAAAAGGTACAGTTGTGTATAGTAATATTTTTGTAGGCAATGAAGAACCTCATTTACCTACGCTTGACCTTTCCATTGCCCCAAACCCCGCTAAAGATTTTGCCATTATCTCCATTCGTAGCAGTATCCCAAACAAGGCAGATCTACTTCTTTTTAATTTGAGTGGGCAACAACTTTTTACTCAGTCTGTCACATTACACCCTGGCAATCAGTCTATTAGAATACCTATTGAATCCTTTCCTTGCGGAATATATTGGGTGCAACTTCAATCCGTTGAAGGTGTAAAAGTTGCTAAATTAATCAAAGGTGGTTTTTAATTTCTCCTTGACGATCGTAAAATAGATACTCAATTTTTAAACTTGGCCAGTTTATTTCGCTCATCGTTGAAGTCAAGTTTAGGATATTTTTGTGCAAGCCGATCTATCTTTTGGATCGTTTTATTGACGAATAATTGATGCGCTGTACTATTGGGATTAAAAGGGCGATGATTAGTAGATTCCTTTATTTTTAATATTTGACTTCTTAATTCTCTCGTAGATTCATCAAAATACTTACCCATGAATTTTTCAAAAACATACTCAATAGCTTCTTCATTAGGATGAACGCTATCTCGCGCATAAAAGCGATAATCCCGCAAGTCGTCCATCATAATTTCATAGGAAGGAAAGTACTGAATGGTGGCATCCCTTTTACGCAAGCCAGCAATTGCCAGTAAAAGCGTAGCCTTACTTAGTTTATTTTCAACAAAGCCATCCTTTAAATGCCGCACTGGACTTACCGTAAAAACAACTCTTAAGGTCGGGTTAAAAGATTTTAGCTTTTCCATTACTTGAGCTAAAACCTGGGTAATATCCGCTTTTTCCGAAAGGTAATAATTAAAATCAGCTGCCAAAAATTTATGACAATTAGCCACAATTGAATCCGTTTTAATGTGTCGATAAACATTTGCGGTACCCAAACTTAAAAACAAAACTTTAGCGGTTTTTAAAAATTCATGTGCTTCCTCTATAGCTGTATTGATAGATTCCAAAGTTGCTCCTGAGGTCAAGCCTGAAAATCGCCCATGGTGGTCAAAACTCACCCATCGTTCTCCTTGCCGTACTAGGTCTTTTTCTAAATAAGATTGGTTATCTACTATTCGGTTGATTGCATTCGCAATAGAAAAGGGATTATACAGAATGCCAAAAGGGTTTTGCAAAATGGGAATTTTTGCATGACCCAACTCCCCTCCAATGTGTTCTGTAAAACAAGAACCCATCAAACAGATAGGTGTTTCATAACTAATATTCAGCGTACTAGATGCTACATGTAATTCAGTTCTAAATGATTTCATCTGCGTTGTACATTTTGTCAAACTTTCCCGAAATCAAAAATATGGGAAGGTAATACTCGGAGCTAGTTCAAAAATTAGACAGTCCATTAAGTTAGGCAAAAATAACTAAAATCAACGAATTAGCAGTACATCACCTAGTATTGATTTTCCTTCTGATCTATTCAGGTATAAAACATAGTAGTATGTACCAGTAGGCAAATCTTCTTCTTTTTTATTTTTTCCACCCCAAGCATTCTTATAAGGAAATTCTGAAAAGACCAAGTCACCCCACCTATTAAAAATCGTAATACCCTCATTGTTAGACAAATTAATCCCTTTAAAAAATAAGAAGTCATTCTTTCCATCATTATTCAAAGTGAGTATTTCGGAAACGATTGTCTCTGGATCTGGCTCTGAAAATTCAAAATAAACAATTACTTGCCCTGAAGAACAAAGCGAATTACAAAACTTATTGCAGACTTCATAGGTCACGATTAATTCTTCGCCAGAAGTTGCTCGATCACCATAAACTAACAACTCTCCCGCTTCATTTAAATCCCAATAATCGAAATGGTTTGTACTTACAATTCGAATCGCCCAATGCGCTGGCAGTCCATCATTCTCTACAATAGACAAACTTGTGCTTTTTGGTAAAACAATTGTATAGACATCATCCAAAACGTCTGGCATTTCTTCATAAAACGAAAGGTGGATCTGTACGATACTATCACAACCCGATAGACTCGAATACACTAATGTACCTGACAAATTATTTTCATCGAAAACTTGCCCTTCAATGACTAGCGAAGTGCCGACACAAATGGTTGTGTCGTAGGGCACCGAAACACCATTAATGATACTTAAACTGATATGCACGGTACTATCGCAACCTACAGCATTCGTTAATGTCTCTATCCCTGTTAGATTATTTTCATCATAAATAGTCCCGTTTATTTCTATCGTTTCTCCTGAACAAAGCGATTGTGTAATATTAGTAACCGCAGATTCAAAAAAGGTTAGTTGAACATTAACTATACTATCACAACCTGCTAGCGACGTAAGTATCTCCGTTCCCGTTGGGTTTGCGACATCATAAACTGTCCCATTAATACTAACTTCTTCTCCCATGCAAAGCACCTGAGAAAAATTCGTACCCACACCTGCTCCAAAAGTCAAATTAATATTGACTAAGCTGTCACAACCTGAGGAAGAAACCAAAGTTTCTAGTCCAGAAGCATTAGAAGCATCATAGGTTGTCCCATTGATATCCATACTCTGCCCAGGGCAAAGCTCCATAAAATATGGCATGGTAACGATTGGGTTTGTCAAAGAACCCAGTGTAAAATAAACCGTTGAATTTTTAGGAATATGAGCATTATCAATCCCAACAATTGAAACAAGATTACCGGTTCGCATAAAAGTAATTCCTTGCATACTCCCAAAAGTCTGCGCATCTGAAAAATCTCCATCCGTATCTACTAAAAGGCGCATATCGGCAGTAGAAATGGGGTTTACAAAAGCGCATTCATCAAATAAAACATCTAAGCTAAATGTCCCATCAAAATTTGAATTTTTTATTTGCCAAGTGCGATCTAACAACCTAAACACGCCGCTTGGCTTATCACTCAATGTAGCTTCCGTTGCGTATAAACCTCCTGTATTACTGCCCATTACTACAGCTTGTTTATCGGCAGAAAAGACTCCTGTATTAGAAACATTTCTCGTCTTAATCGTTTTCAAATAAATACGAACGCTATCATTTTCCAAATGAGATTGTTTTTGTAACAGTGTACCATTGTCATCTCTTACTATTCCAATAATATCATTCCAATAGGCATTTTCACTGGCGTAAATAGGCTGGCCGTCGCTCATAATATATTGATTAGACACGCCATTTTTGTCCAGGGTAAGACCGTATTTTATAGCCAAATACGAACTCACTTTATTTCTATCCAATACCGAAAGACTCGTATCATAAATGGCTACTTCCGCTATATACCCTTTGTGGTTATAGTCTGTACCGATACCTCCTCCCAAGTAAGTTGTCCCCACATCACCTATCACTCCACTGTAAGGAGCCGTCCCCTCCAAATAAGCATTTTGAAAAAACTCAATCTGACTTCCATTGTACTTTCCTTCCAATAAGGTCGAAGCATTCTTTACTATAGGAGCAGCTACGGCATGACTGTTATAACTATCCACCCAAAACCCAAATTCATAGGCTCCGCCATCTAAACCACAAATGCCGTACCCACCATTTAGCCATGTGCTATTCGATTGTCCCACGAGCATTGCATGCCAAGAATCTCCTCCTTGTTCATTGGTTCCTACGACAAATACGTTTAAGTTTTTACTAGCAGCCCCCACTAAATTGTTCATCTTCAAATTTTCATTATCACCATCAAAATGAACCCCAGGATTATAATTAAACAGACTAGAATTGTAGGAAGGACGAAACGCCGGCATCGTTTGAAACGCATCATTTCCGCCATTGCTTTGATCAGTCCATTCAGCCACATCAGAGCTCGCGAAGGTCACACCTACATCTGCCTTTACCCAAAAGACATTATTAGCAAGGACTGCGCCTGGTGCTTCTTGCGCATCGGCAGAAAAAGTAAATAAAAGAAACAGTACGTATAAAAAATTCTTCATGGGATTCATGTCTATCATCTATCTAGTCCGATAGAAAGACCAATTTCATGAGCATTTCCAAACTGTGGGCTATCTCCAAAAAATGGGGCGTTAAAACCATAAGTCAATCGAACAACATTATCGTTACCGATAACATCATCAAACTCCATTCCTACTTGTCCATTGAACAAGCCTGAAGTATTGACACCTCCAGTCAAAAAGAAAATAGAAGTAATTTGGTACTTAAGGTTAGCATCAATATTCAATGGAGCACCATTAACGTATTTCACCCAGCTCGAAAACTCCAAATAAGAAGCCTCTTTACCTATGTTTTTTAAGTATCCGAGCTGTGCATAATAATGCTGTACCCGCTTAATATTAAAATTATTATCCTCGTTTCGATAAGCCAAATCCAATCCAAAAATTTGAGGGACAGATAAGCCTCCATAGATTAAATCATCGTTCTTCCCTATTCGTTTAAAGTAAGAAACACCCAAGCCAACATCTGGATATAATTTATTATTATTTATTGATGATAGAGCTTCATCGTCCACATCTATAAGTTTAGCATTTCTTGTATCAACTGAATATTGCACGAGACCACCAGACAAACCCACTGAAAGACCGCCATTCGTAAGGTCATCCGAAAACACCGCCGCTATTTTTCCATAAAAACCCGTAACCCCAACACGAGAGACTTTATCTTTAACAATGTGCCCTCCAAACACCAATCCAACTGGATCACTCTCAAAGAGATAGTCCGCTTGAAGAATACTCGTTTTGGGACTATTCGGAATGCCCGTCCATTGTGTTCGATGGTTTATACCAAAATTTAGCCCATACCCATTCTTAGTATAATTGGTATTGATGGCTGCAGGATTGATGACCCCTTGCAGATCATTAAATTGAGATTGGAGGGGCAATTGTTGAGCTTGCGCAAAAAAACTCCACATCAAAAACAAGGAAAAAAGCATACTTCTCATATATGGCAGATTTATATTTAGTATTAATCATTGATAGCCTTGACC
>CAYRVZ010000113.1:0-1257 GCA_964427815.1 uncultured Saprospiraceae bacterium
GCTGCCAACTTTTTTTTTCAAAAGCTCATCCCTTGGGATGGGCTTTTTTTGTGCGAAGAAATTTTTCTTCTCTGGGGCAAGTGGATGGCATACATTCAAATAATATTCAAGCCTACTCCTTTCTAGATCAAGATGGAGTGAACCGAACCCAATACTATCGGTTGAAATCGGAAATAATTTCAGTACAGCCAGCTATAACGCGAAGAATATTAGCTTACCCAAATCCTATTGCCACCGATGGTCTTTTATTTCAGATGCTTTATTTGAAAATGCTCTAGTGCAAGTTGAATTTTATGATATCAACGGACGAAGCGTAGGACAAAGAGAAGTGCGAGCAACTGGGGATAGCTTTCAGCTTGCTCTAAATAATTTTCAGCTCCCTAAGGGTCAATACGCTATTAAATATACTATTGATAGACGGTTTGTAGGTACTTCTTCAGTCATTGTTAGGTAAGATATTTGGACCTTTTTTAATAAATATTTCGGCTTAAATTACAAGAGGTTGTATCTAACTAGTTGAATTTTAGTTAGTTACGGTTTTTTTATAGTCTTTCGGTTCACTTTCGAGAAAGTCAAAATTCTAATAAGCAAAAAGTCCTGATATTTGTTTTATTGAAAGAAAAGCAATTATTTCTTTTTCCAATTGGGGTCGTAGCTGACCATCATATTGATCCAAAGAGATCTTGCGATTCTAAATACAAAAACAAAAAATAATGCTAATACTAAAATTAAAATACCAAATGAAGCAGTCAAGGAAAGTCCAAAAATCCAATGAACCACCATCATAAATCCGATGCTGAAAAATCCAGTCATAATATAGGAGAGAAACATTGCACCATAATAAAAACCAGGTTCGGGCATGTAGTTCTGATGACACACAGGACAGGCATCTGGCATGTAAAATGATTTTTCGCCAAAATTAAATGTTGAGGATTCAAACAAATCTCCTTCATGACATTTTGGACATTTCATTCGAATACTATTCACGATGATACTAAATAGACCCATGTTGATTTTTTTTTTGCAAATATAGATTATATTATTGCAATGGCAATATAAACTTCCGTAACTTTACCCAAAATTAAAAACCTTAGTTATGGAAAATGCAACAACATCAAAAGGAAAGTACTGGTTATTATTCCTAGTATCTTCTGTAGCAATCGTTTTATTAATTATGTTTGCCTCTAATTGGTTCTGGGTGGCTTTACCTTTTGTCTTGACTTACCTCGTAAAAGCTATGGACGTTGTATAGGCCAT
>CAYRVZ010000113.1:1357-8728 GCA_964427815.1 uncultured Saprospiraceae bacterium
AAAAGTCCGACCTTGGGCAAGGTCAGATGTGTCTCTTTTTTTTGCTTTCGCAAAAATTAGTATATCTCTCTTTGAATTCATTTATTTATTGAAATCGTCAGTTATTGCCGCTTTCACAAAAAAATAATTATGCAATATGCAAAAATAGCAGGAGTAGGCTTCCATGTTCCTGAAAACATCATCACGAATAAGGATTTAATGAAGTATATGGATACTTCAGATGATTGGATTCAAGAACGTACCGGTATCAAAGAACGACGTTGGGTGACCAAAGGAAAGGATACCACCGCAACACTGGGTGCTAAGGCATCCAGAATTGCCATTAAAAGAGCTGGAATTGAGCCAAATGAGATCGATTTTATTGTTTTTGCAACACTGAGTGCAGATTATTATTTCCCAGGCGCTGGAGTGATTTTACAACGAGAATTGGGGATAGCAGATACGGAGATAGGCGCTATTGACATTAAAACACAGTGTACTGGCTTTGTGTATGCCTTATCTTTGGCGGCCCAATATATCCAAACGGGCATGTATAAAAACATTCTAGTCGTGGGTGCGGAAGTACAATCAATGGCCTTGGATTTGTCCACACGAGGACGGGGCATTGGGGTTATTTTTGGAGATGGAGCTGGGGCGGTAGTGCTACAGCCAAGTAATAAGGAAGGTCAAGGGATATTGACAACCAAGCTTCATTCGGATGGTAGATATGCAGAAAAATTAATCATGCCCATACCTGGGTCGCACTCTGGATATCACGATGATAAATTAGAAACACCGACGGATTGGAATTTCTCCGATGCCGATTTTGGAGATAATTTTGTGAATCAACATATGCTAGACAATGCAATGGTTTATCCGTACATGGATGGACAATTTGTCTTTAAAATGGCGGTAACTAAATTTCCAGAGGTAACCCATGAAGCATTGGAAGCAGTAGGACTTGAAGTAAAGGATATCGATCTATTTATACCACACCAAGCGAATCTACGCATCAGCCAATTTGTCCAAAGACGCTTAGGTCTTCCAGATGAAAAAGTCTTTAGTAACATCCAAAAATATGGCAATACCACCGCTGCCTCTATTCCTATTGCTTTGGCAGAGGCTTGGGAGGCAGGGAAAGTGAAAGAAGGAGATTTGGTCTGCTTGACCGCTTTTGGTAGTGGATTTACTTGGGGGACAGCTTTGATTCGGTGGTGATTTGTCCTTCGGACGTTGATTGGCCTGCGGCGTTCAAATTGTCCTTCGGACGTTCATTTGACTTAATATTCAATAAACAATACGATTCATTTATATTTTCATGAAATTAAAAATAATGATGGTTTGTTTGGGCAATATTTGCCGTTCTCCTATAGCTGAAGGAATCTTACAAGCCAAAATAGATAAGTACAAGCTAGAATGGGAAGTAGCGTCATCTGGGACCAGTGGTTTTCATAATGGACAATTGCCAGATCGGCGTTCCATGGAAATTGCGATACGACGAGGTATTGATATTTCTCATCAGCGTTCCGCCCAGTTTTGTGCAGATCACCTAGCTGAATACGATTTTATTTTGGCAATGGACGAAAGTAATATGGAGGATATTTTAGGGATGTGTAGTACGGAAAAAGAAAAAGCTAAGGTCCAATTAATAATGGATTACGGTCATGATTCAGGGATCAAAAATATTCCAGACCCTTATTATGGAGCCGGGGATGGTTTTGCGCAAGTCTATGATATGTTAGTGGAATCTATAGATGGTTTTGTGCAGACGATGATTTTGGCACAAGATTAATGAATTTGTATTGGTCTATATAGTAGCCAAATCAACTTTAAGGGTATCGACAAAATCAATTTGAACAGTAGAGTCTTTTTCAAGGCTATATAACTTTGCCGCATTACCCATATTAACAGCTATTTCTAGTAGGCCGGAGGAATTAAAGAGGCAGACATTCTCTCCAAGTTCTACTTCGCTATAATGGGCGCTAATCATTTTGATGGGCTCTAATTTGCGAAAGTAAACCTTACAAGAGCGCCCATGGCCAACCGAGTCAAATAGTTCTTTGGTGATATTGGTGATGACGTTGCCGAAATGATCGACATGAATGACTTCACCTCGAAGGTATCCTGGACCCACGACAGGTTGTAAACTTATTTTTTCCAATAATTCAGCATTTGGCATGCCGATCTCCATGAAGGGACGGTCTTCAACTATATGTTGAACCGCTTTCTCTAAAACAGCAAAGGGTGTTTTGACGGAAGATTCTAGTGAAAATACTTCTTTTATCACTTCTTCTGGAAAAGCTAAAGAAAAAATTCCGTTATTGGGCAACAAAAAGTAGTGCTCTTGGTGTTCTATACCTACCCAATGCGTGGCGCCCTGATCCCCAGTGACGACTGTACAGATGTGTATGGTTCCTTCCGGAAAATGAAACCATGCATTTCTGAGTGCAAAAGCAGCTTCAATGATGTCAAAGGGTTCTACTTGATGCGTGATGTCTATGAAATTGATTTCAGTAGAAGCACCCAATAGGCGACCTTTTAGCACCGACGTATAGTAGTCTTTTGAGCCAAAATCTGAAATAAGTGTAATTAATCGCATCTTCGATTAGTTGTGTTCATAGGTTTCTTACAGCGTAGTAAAAAAACCATTCGATTTTAGAAGTGAATGGTTGATTGGCTGCAAAGCTATGAAATTAATTCTTTTAGTAGGGTATTTTACTTAAAAACCCCCAACTTTAAATAAAAAAAGGCTACTTTTAGCTTCAAAAAAAAAGCATTTGAACGAGATTAAATTAACATTAGAACAGATAGATCCACGAATTTTTTACGGAGAAAGAAATGTCCATCTGAATATCATTCGACAAGCTTACCCAGATGTTGTGATTACCTCCAGAGGAGATACCATCAAAATCAAAGGCAATAAAAAAGACACAGACCAAGTTCGAGCTCACTTGGAGCAAATGATACAAGTCGTCAATAAACTGGGTATGTTATCAGTACAGAGCGTCGAAGATATAGTGGGAGGAGAAAATCCTTCTGACTTTAGGATTGCGCCCTCTAGTTCTGAAGGAGCAATTGTCTATGCTCGAAATGGCCGACCCATTAAGGCGAAAACTAAAACCCAAAGACTTTTGGTCAAAACCTCTGAGGAGAAAGACATCGTTTTTGTGACGGGGCCTGCAGGTACGGGTAAGACATATGTTGCTGTAGCTCTAGCGGTTCGGGCTTTAAAAAACAAGCTGATCAAAAAGATTGTCTTAACTAGACCCGCTATTGAAGCGGGTGAGAACTTGGGGTTTTTACCGGGCGATCTAAAGGATAAGATTGATCCTTTTTTAAGACCCCTGTATGATGCCCTTGAGGATATGTTTCCTAGAGAAAAATTAAAATATTTTGAAGAAAACAGAATTATCGAAATTGCTCCTTTGGCATACATGCGTGGACGTACGCTTGATAATTCTTTTATTATTTTGGATGAAGCCCAAAATGCGACCGCTCTTCAGATAAAGATGTTTCTAACTAGACTTGGACCTAATGCAAAATGCATCATTACAGGGGATATGTCGCAGGTTGATTTACCTTCCAATCAGCGATCTGGTTTGACACAAGCTGCTAATATTCTGAGAGACATAAAAGGAATTGGTTTTGTGCAGTTTACAGTAGGGGATGTCGTCAGACATAGGCTGGTGAAGGACATTATCAATGCGTATGATAAAGAACAAGCTTGGAAGGAGCAAAAAGAAGAGGAACGCAAAGCCAGAAGAAGAGAAGAACGAAATAAAGTGTAAAATTCAATTCGAATCTGTTCAGCTAATGAAAGATTATGCCGATCAAAAAAGCGACATCCTGAGAAAGGAGTCGCTTTTTTGTAGAGGTGACGAACGGATTCGAACCGCCGTAGGAGCTTTTGCAGAGCCCAGCCTAACCACTCGGCCACGTCACCTTTTATTAGAAGGGCAAAGTTAAGCCCTTTTTGGGTTAACTACCAATAATTGTTCCATTTCTTAGAAAATAAGATTATAAAGCGAAACTTTCGCCACAGCTACAAGAGCGTGCAGCTTGAGGATTGTCAAAGTAGAATCCTTTACCATTTAAGCCGCCAGAAAAATCTAGTGTAGTATCAAATAAATACAAAAAACTCTTGGCGTCGGTTACTATTTTGACCCCTTTGTCTTCGAAGGCTTCATCACCCTCTTGATCGGTATCATCAAAATCCATTTTGTAGGATAGACCAGAGCAACCACCACTTACGACGCTTACACGTAGGAAGAAATCATCTGTTAGGCCTGTATCTTTTTTGAGATCGCCTAACTTAGCTTTTGCGATGTCTGAAATATAGATCATTATTTTGAAACTTACTTGTTTTTTGATTTGTAATCTTCAATAGCGCCTTTAATGGCATCTTCTGCTAAAACAGAACAATGAATTTTTACTGGTGGCAGTGCAAGTTCTTCAACGATGTCCATATTGTCAATTGACATGGCTTCATCGATTGATTTGCCTTTTAGCCATTCAGTAGCCAAAGACGAAGAAGCAATGGCAGACCCACAACCAAATGTCTTAAATTTAGCATCTTCAATGATGCCCGTTTCTTCATTAACTTGAATCTGTAGGCGCATGACATCCCCACATTCAGGAGCTCCAACTAGTCCAGTCCCTACGTTTTTTTCGGTTTTGTCAAGTGTCCCTACGTTTTTAGGGTTTTCGAAATGGTCGATTAATTTATCAGAATATGCCATGTAAATTGTGTTTTATGTGAAAGTTGAAAGTTTCCCTTCCGGAAAAGAATGATTCAACTTCTTTTGTTAATTGTTCGATGTTCTAACCCAAAGATAAGCAAATTGTTTATTTAAAACAAATCTAAATAAGGTTTTTTACTTATTCTGGGGATAGGCGTTCACTTTGGAAGGTAGTCTTTAGTTGAAAAAATAAAGGTCGCCAAAAAAGGAAGTGTTTTGAAGGTGGAACTTAGGAGAAGCTCTTTCTTTGAAAACAATCTTTAGGGTAGAATCGTTCTTGTTAAATATACGAAATAAACCAATCCAAATGAAAGCAACCCAAACCTTGTTGATTAAAGTTTTAGTGATTTTAGCTGTTTATTTTGCGCTGTTTTATTTCGGAGGGGACATGGGACGAAAGATATTATACCCTGTCACTTTATTTGTCACCTTTTTGCATGAATTTGGACATGCGCTAGGGGCATTAGTGACTGGTGGTCAAGTAGAAGTAATACAAATAAACCCCAATGGCAGTGGGTTTACAAGAACCAGAGGCGGCAATGCTGGAATCATCTTGATGGGCGGATATATTGGTAGTGCCTTATTGGGAAATTTACTTTTTTACATAGGCGCGAGAAAGCAAAAAGCGGCACCATTTACTTTGACTATTTTGGGATTGTTGATGGCAGTCGTTGCATTTGTTTGGTCTGAATCGCTGACTAGTTCAGTTATTTTAATTCTATTTGCGGCGGGGATCTATGTGATTACCCACTATACAAAGTGGGAAAAAGAAGTATTGATGTTTTTTGGTTTGGCAGCCGTCCTGTACATTATCCAAGATTTTAATGTAGGACCTAGTTCTGATTTGAACAAGTATGCTACGACTTTGCGCGTTTTTCCAGCCGATGTTTGGAAGTATATTTGGCTAGGAGTTGTGGTCTTTATTTCCTTTGTGAATCTTCGGGTTATTTTGACAAAACGCTAACCTTTATAAAAAAAGCCTCAACAATCATAAGATTGTTGAGGCCTTTGTAGTAGCGGGGGCTGGACTTGAACCAACGACCTTCGGGTTATGAGCCCGACGAGCTACCAACTGCTCCACCCCGCGATATAAACCCCTTACTTACTAAGGGATTGCAAAGGTAGATATTATTTAGTTAGTATCCAAGTTTGAGGTTGATTTTTCAAAAGTTTTAATATTCAAAAGTTTGAATGAGTTAACTACGCTCAATGATTACGGCATACCCTTGTCCGACACCTACACAAAGAGTAACTAATGCATATCTTTTTTTAGTCTTTTGCAATTCGATGGCCGCTGTATGTAGGATGCGCGTGCCGGTCATGCCCAATGGATGACCCAGTGCAATGCCGCCGCCATTTGGGTTGACTCTAGGATCTTCTTTTTGTATACCTAATTGTTGAAGCACTGAAAGCACTTGGACTGCGAAGGCTTCATTTATTTCAATAATATCCATGTCTTGGAGCGTTAGGCCTGCTTTCTTCAATGCCTTTTGAGTGGCATATACAGGACCAATACCCATAATTCGGGGTTCTACACCGACTACAGCCGAAGAAACAATTCTTGCCAGTGGGTTGAGCTGCTGGTCTTTAAGTCCTTGCTCTGATGCGATAAGCATGGCAATAGAACCGTCATTTAAGCCTGAGGAATTTCCGGCGGTTACGGATCCTTTTTTTCTAAATGCAGGGCGTAGTTTTGCTAATATTTCTGGTGTAGTGGTGGGGCGAATAAATTCATCGTGCTCAAAAATAATCGGGTCTTTACGACGTACGGGAATGGAAATAGGCATTATTTCTTCTGCAAGCCGACCGTTGTCTCTTGCGTTTGTGGCTTTTATTTGACTTTGCCAAGCAAACCAGTCTTGATCTTTTCTCGAAATCCCAAACTTTTCCGCAAGGTTCTCAGCTGTCTGACCCATGGCTTCAGTACCATATAGATCTTCCATTTTCGGATTGATGAATCGCCAGCCAAAACTGGAATCATAGATTTTGGCATCATTTCCGAAAGGTTTAGCAGATTTGGAAATAACCCATGGTCCACGAGTCATATTTTCTACCCCTCCCACGACAAAGACTTCCCCGTCATCTGCTTTGATGGCTCTACTGGCGTGAATGGCTGCTGACATGCCAGAAGAACAAAGCCGATTAATGGTCTCGCCCGGCACTGAGTAGGGTAAACCCGCAAGAAGAAGTGCCATTCTGGCTATGTTCCTATTGTCTTCACCAGCTTGATTGGCACAGCCTAAATAAACATCTTCAATCGCGGCTGGATCCAAAGCAGCATTTCGCGCAAGCAATTCCTTAATCGGCATAGCGGCTAAATCATCCGAACGTATGGAGGATAAGCTTCCGCGAAATTTGCCAATAGGGGTTCGGATGGCATCTGCTATATAGGTCTGTTTCATTTCGTTGTATCTAAAATACTTTATGATAGGAGAAAGTATCTAGATCGAAGGTAAGAATTTTATTGATATTGTTGGGGTGTTGCATCCTGTGGTTGACAAAAGTGTTTTTTTATATACTTGAACAGGACACACAATTAGATCCAATTAAAAAAAATCCGTAACTTTGCAATATGTTAATACAAAGATTTAAATCAAAGATCCACCGAGTGAAGGTTACTCAAGGGGATCTGAATTATATGGGGAGCATAACC
>CAYRVZ010000114.1:0-8694 GCA_964427815.1 uncultured Saprospiraceae bacterium
GATCAGGTCCAATAATCTGCCAGGGGTCGCAATTAGTATTTGGGGCTTTCTTTCCAAGGCCTTTATTTGATTATATATAGCAGCTCCACCATATACGACTTGTACCCGTAGCCCTTGTTTAAATTTGGCAAATACTTCCAGTTGTTGGGCGATTTGTTTGCCCAACTCGCGCGTAGGCGCTAGGATGAGGGCTTGAATATGCTTTTGCTTAATGTCAATTAAGTCTAGGACAGGTAATCCAAAAGCGGCAGTCTTTCCTGTACCTGTTTGTGCAAGCCCGATAAAATCAGTCTTGCCTTGAATAAGAATAGGAATAGCCTGTTCTTGAATAGGTGTAGGCGTTTCAAATCCAAGAAAATCAACTGATTTTTGGATGTCTTCTGAAAGCCCGAGTTGGTTGAATGAAAGCAAAATGTAAACGATTGAAAATGAAGCTAACCAAAATTGGTAGCATAAGAAAAGGATATTACTCATTTGGGAGTAATATCCTTTTAGGGAATAGAAGCTAACAAGTAAGCATTACAACTTAATTAATTCTGCTTCGATACTATATCTTTTGACTAAGTCAGATGCAAACCTAAAATGACCTCTCGGAATGACAATATAGAGTCCTCCGCGTTTCATCTTAGCTATAGTGCCTAATAACTGCCACTTACTGGCTAGTTTTTCAGTTTCATCACCCTTTATGGCAACTTCAAAATAATCTTTACGTCCTCTTTTAGAGGCAGTTGCATCCGGTGTGTATATGTCTTCGGAGTCAGAGTTTTTACGGACTAATTTGGATGGTGCTTCAAAGCCTTCTAGTAGATCTACCTTGATGTCTTGGTAGCCTTTCTTTTTCACGTATTCTGCTAAGGATTCGATAAAATCCAGGTTCTCTTCTTTTGATTGCGCCAGCATAGTTTAGTTTTGAGGTAAAAATGAAGCACAAAGATACAAGTAATCCATTGATTTTCAAAGTAATCAAGAATATAAATCACTTATTTTTTAAGGTTTTTCGCCTAAAAGCTGTATATTGAGTTTTAGGAGCCCAAATTATGGCTAATTAGGTTTAAAAACTCTTGTCTTGTCTCCATCTTTTCAAACTCTCCCGTAAATGCCGAACTGACCGTAGAGCTATTTTGCTTCTGGACGCCTCGCATCATCATGCACATGTGTTGAGCTTCGATCACGACGGCTGCTCCGTATGGTTTTAGTGTTTTGTCCAATACCTCTAAAATCTGACGTGTCAACCTCTCTTGCACCTGCAATCTTCGTGCATAGACATCTACAATTCTAGCGATCTTACTCAATCCTACAATCTTGCCGTTAGGAATATACGCAACATGGGCTTTTCCAAAAAAAGGAAGCAAATGATGCTCACACAATGAATATACTTCAATGTCCTTCACGATTACCATCTCATTATAAGATTCATCAAATAAGGCACCGCGCAATATGGCTTCTGCATCCATCTCATAGCCTCTAGTCAAAAAATGCATCGCTTTGGAGGCTCTTTCGGGTGTTTTGATTAAGCCATCTCGTGTGGCATCTTCTCCTATATCTGTAATGATTTTAGTAAATTCGGGAACTAATGAATACTTATCTTTTGACTCTTCCATTGGGTAGTTTTGGTTTCGAACGCTTACTTAACCATGCAACCTTAGAATGGTTTATCTATTATTATAGGTTTTTTATCTAGTATATGGACGGTGTTTGGAATTTTTTGTAGTAATTTGTCCCGATGGTAAAGACAAAAGCACAGATTAATCCGATTACGGCATTTAAACAATGGCACCCAAAGGTATGGGGCTATCACTTGCTGTTTTGGTTGCTGTTGGCTATTTTATTGACTACTTTTGGTGACCATCCCAATTCGCTTTCTTGGGCCATCTTACTGGAAGTTTTCAACCTTTCTTTTTATGCAGCTGTCGTTTATTACAATGTTTTTTATTTAATCCCTAAGTTCCTTTCTCAGAAAAAAATTGGGGTTTACATTGGGTATTTGTTGAGCATTGTGGTCGTTGTGACCATGTTGAAGGTCGTTGTCTTTTCAATGATTCATACGGGGTTAGACAGAGATATTTGGATCGTGAACCAAGGGTATATTTTTCTCGCGTTCTTCATGGTGGTTGTGGTTTCTACTATAGCTAAGATATCAGTTGATTGGGTCACCTACCAAAGAGAAAAACAGGAAATAATCACTAAAAATGTAACGTCAGAATTAAGATTCTTAAGAAGTCAGATTAATCCTCATTTCCTTTTTAATACCTTGAATAGTTTGTATGCGCTTACGCTAAAAAAATCTGACATAGCTCCTGAAATTGTGTTGAAATTGTCAGAGATGATGCGATACATGCTATACGAATGCAATGAAAAGACCGTACTCTTGGCGAATGAAGTGAATTATATTAAAAATTATCTAGATTTAGAAAGACTACGACATGGGGATCATGTGGATATTCAATTCAAGTTGACTGGAGAGATAAAAGGTCAAAGAATTGCCCCCTTGTTTTTTATTCCATTTCTCGAAAATAGTTTTAAGCATGGCTTAAATCACGAGCTCGTTGATGGTTTTGTGTATATTGACTTGGAAGTTGAAGAGAACAGCGTTCACCTGAATATCAAAAATAGTAAACCAGAAGCAATGCCTTTGGCGGCCTCTAAGCGTTCTAGTGGTTTTGGTTTAGCTAATGTTCGGCAAAGACTTAATATGATTTATCCAGATAAGCACGAACTAAAAGTCATGGTAGGACCACAAGCGTATCACATGGATTTGCGGATTAAGTTTTAAGCTGAATTTTACTATACTAATCAACCATTAATTTTACTACCTTTGGCGAAAGCAAATATAATGACAGACGAAGAAGAATTAGTACAACATTTTATCAACAGAAGCAATTGGCTTAGAGCGGCGGTCTTGGGGGCTAATGATGGTATTCTGTCTGTAGCTAGTGTGGTGATAGGTGTAGCAGCGGCCAGCACAGAAAGAGAGCCTATTGTGTTAGCGGCAGTGGCTAGCTTAGTCGCAGGAGCACTTTCGATGGCAGCGGGAGAATACGTATCGGTCAGTTCACAGACGGATATAGAAAAGGCAGATATCGAAAGAGAACGTATAGAACTTGAAGAGATTCCTGAAATAGAACTAAGAGAATTGGCCAAAATTTATATGAAGCGAGGTTTGAATGAAGCGTTAGCAATGGAGGTGGCAGTAGGATTGACCGCGCATGATGCCCTAGGCACTCATGTCAGAGATGAACTAGGAATTAATGAGATAAGTCAAGCTAATCCATTACAAGCGGCATTGGCTTCGGGCGGTGCTTTTTTGGTGGGTGGCTCTTTGCCCGTCATTATTGCACTATTTGTAGCCGTGGCGTATATGGAAGTTTATCAATATGCTACTGCCATTTTCGCCTTAGTGCTTTTGGGGGGGATTTCAGCAAAAACAGGCGGCGCCAATCCACTTAATGCCATATTGAGGATTACCTTTTGGGGGACTATCGCAATGGGCTTGACGGCGATTGTTGGGTATTTTTTCGGGATAATTTAGGGTAAGTAGGCAACCTCGTTTAATTTGTGCTGATGATTTTCGGTTTTTCAGAAATATCCATACCTTAGCGCCGTTATAAATCTGAGTCCATGCCTCGGGTTATTAGAAGATTAAAAGAATAAGATGAATCAAGCGCTAGAACCGAAGTCCTTTAATTGGCGTAAATTATTTATCGCTATTGGTTTTGCAGTAGTGTTGTCAGGCGTATTGGGATATAATTATTTTCGAAAATTATTTATGCCGAATGTTCCTGAAAAATTGACTAATGAGTTTTTATATATCCCCTCCGGGATGAGTTACGAAGAACTTCTAGATACAATTAAAACTCAAGGATTTATCAATAATAGATCAGATTTTGAATGGGTGGCTGAACGAATGTCTTTTCATAAAAGACCGGTGCGTTCTGGGCGTTTTATTATTCAACCAAATTGGACTAATAGACAGTTAATCAATCACTTGCGAATAGGAAAGCAATCCCCAGTTGATGTAGTAGTTACCGTGGAACGTTTGCCAAAAAATGTTGCCAAAAAAATAGGCGGCTATTTAGAGCCATCCAAAGAAAGGTTTATTAGTTATTTTACCTCTGAAGATTCTTTGCAAGAATTGGATTTGACGATTGAGCATTTGACAACTGTTTTTATACCCAATACATACAAGATTTATTGGAATACAACGCCGAAGAAATTTCTCGAAAGAATGATAAAAGAAAAAAATAAATTTTGGGCTAAAAAGAATCGTTTGGCGAAAGCAAAAGAATTAGGTCTAAGCCAAGAAGAAGTTTATACCGTAGCCTCTATTGTTGAGCGAGAATCCAATTATAATCCGGAAAAACCAAAAATTGCTTCTGTATATTTAAACAGAGTAAAAAAAGGAATGAAATTGCAAGCGGATCCTACTTGTGTATTTGCCTCTCGTGACTTTGGAGCTACGCGGGTGACCAATTATCACCTAAAATTTAAATCACCGTATAATACTTATTTGCATGAAGGATTACCGCCTGGACCTATTAGTCTGGCGTCCATAGCGTCCATTGATGCTGTTCTTAATGCCGATAATACGGAGTACATTTTCTTCTGTGCAAAACCGAATACTTCTGGGCAACACGCTTTCGCTAAAACGTTAAAAGGTCATAACTTTAATGCCAAGCGATTTCATGCTTACATGGCGCAAAGACGTAGAGATAAAGCCCAAGAGAAGTTAATGGCAGAAGAGGAAGCTTCATTTTAAACCGAAATAGTAAATTAATATGCAAGCCCAATACATAGTCAATGTACTACTTAAATTTTTTCCGGTACTCCTATTTTTTACATCAGGATTTAGCCATGTTATAGGGGAAGCTGATAGTGTTTACATTTTCGAGTTGTTGGGTGTAGAGCCCTTTGGAAGATACCTTATCGGTACGCTTGAATTAATAGCAGGTTCTTTGATGATTATGCCGGGTCGAAGTTTGGAAGCAGGGATATTAGGCAGTATAATAGCCTCTGGGATATTGATTTTGCATGGTACAGTTTTGGGGATTAATTTGGATGGAGATGAAGGGTATCGTTTTGTGCTGGGTCTGATTTTACTATTTGCTAGTTTGGGTTTAGTATTTATTCATAGAAGTGAGTTGAATGGGCTTCCGCAAAAACTAAGAAAAATTCGTTGGCAAGATATTAAGATGCCTTAAAATGTAAACAAATGGAATTTGATTTAAAAGGAAAAGTGGCCATTGTGACTGGAGCTTCTAAAGGAATAGGCAAGGCAATTGCGTTTGCACTTGGTAAAGCTGGGACTAAAGTCGTGGTTTCAAGTAGAAAGCAGGAAGTATTAGATATGGTAGTTGAAGAGTTTAAAGCTTTGGGAATTGTCGCTTTCGCAAAAGCAGCTAATGTAGGTAATAGTTCTGAATGTACAGATTTAGTCGCTTCTACCATTCGGCACTTTGGTCGAATAGATATTTTGATTAATAATGCCGCTACGAATCCTGTCTTTGGACCTATTGCCGCAACGAGTACAGAGGCCTTTGACAAGATAATCAATGTGAATCTGAAAGCGCCTTTTGTATTAGCTAATTTGGTCTTACCTTACATGGAAAAGAGTGGGGGGAGCATCGTTCATATCAGTAGTGTAGAAGGGTTGCGCCCAGGACAGCACATGGGAATGTATAGCGTCAGTAAATCAGCATTGCTTATGCTTACACGGGTTCAGGCCAATGAATGGGGTTCTAAAGGCATCAGAATCAATGCTATTGCTCCCGGATTAATACAAACTAAATTCAGTCAAGCACTTTGGGATAACGAGAAAATATTGCAGTATGCCTTGCGACAAATACCGCTTGGACGAATGGCACAACCTGAGGAAGTGGCTGGATTGGCTTTGTTTTTAGCCTCAGACTTGGCAGCTTATGTGACGGGATCCACCTTTACGGTAGATGGTGGATATTTGGCATAGGCTTTTTGTGCAAATTCTACAAATTACTACGAGCAGACCCGAACAAGCGGTAAATGGTTTCGCTGGCTACTGATTGGGTCAAATCTGACAACAAGAACAACTTGGAATAAATGTACCCATAAAATTGGATACAGAATCACAAGAAGCTAGGTCAAATCTAATAAATTTATTTGGGCAATAATAAAGTTTGTATATTGAGCAAATGAAAACGCAAAAAATTATTTTCGTTACTGGAGGAACGGGCAACCAAGGTGGTGCAATCACCCGAAACCTAATTCAAGATAAGAATTGGGCAGTTAAGGTGTTGAGTTTAAAGGACTGACCAATATGAAAACTTGGATACAGAATCATTTCTAAATAACTTGTAAAGATTACTACCCTCAACTCAAAAAAAACTATGAAATCTACTGATATCATCCAAAATGAAACGCTAAACTGGGTCAATAAAATAGTCATCGGGTTGAACTTTTGCCCTTTTGCGGCACCTGTTGTGAATCATGATAAATTACATATTGAAATAGTAGAATCTTCAGAAGAAGCGATTATTTTACAACAAGTTTTGCAAGAATGCGCTTTCTTGGATGAGCCCAACCCATACGAAACGAGCTTGGTCGTAGTGCCATATCTTAGTAAAGACTTCCTAGGGTATTTAGATTTATTGGAAGTCGCAGAAAGACTTCTAGCGGCTCATGGATATGAAGGGATTTATCAGATTGCCAGCTTTCATCCTGAGTACATTTTTGCGCAAGCGACAGAAGACGATCCCGCTAACTATACGAATCGTTCTCCATATCCAATGTTTCATCTGATTCCAGAATCGAGCTTAGAAGAAGCCATTGCCAATTACCCAGAGGTAGAAAACATACCTCATGTTAATCAAAAAACAGCAAGAGATAAGGGCTTGAAAGCCATGGCCTTATTGCGAGAGACTTGTTTTATTTTACAAGAGTGAAGTCACCAGAAAACAATTCAGTCAATCCGTCAATATATCTGATTTTTGCAAACCATACATAGACATCAGGATTTAAGAGCTTGTCCTTGTATCGACCATTCCAACCTGCTGAAGGCGTGTTAAGTGGGATATTTTTATCCTGATAAACCATCGATCCCCAACGGTCAAATATCACCAATTCATCAATCTCTAACGCCACGTTGGTGCTGAATAAATTGAACCAATCATTAATCCCATCACCATTGGGTGAGAAAGCATTTGGTGCAAAGAAAGGTCGGATGATTTCTACATTAAACTGCATGGTGTCTAGTGCAATACAGCCATTTTCATTGGTTACTTGAATGATGTATTCTGTACTGCTAAAAGGTCTTGCATAGGACGTCAGACAAGTATCACAAGGTAACCAATCCAAATTGCCAAACCATTGCAAATCTGTTGCACTACCTGGAGGTGTATAAAAGGCGTTAATGAGGGCAGAATCACCCAAAACTAGGTCAATATCCCCGCCTGCCGATACAACCAAAGCCGGTGGATCTATTATTTCCAATAGGGTAGAGTCCGTACAGCCTTTGATATCCTGAATATACAACGTGTAATCCCCTTCTGTTAAATTCGGAAACTGTGGATTTGGGGCAAAGTTAATACCATCCAAGCTATAAGAATAAGATGGATTGCCGGCTATTCCTGCTCCTTCGATAATGGCAGTACTGTCTCCTGCACATAAATTGTCTGTGAATGTTGCACTTACGCCCAAATCGGGAAAGTCTTCGCAACAAGGCTCGATATAAAAATCAATTACTTTTGTAACACGACATCCTTCTGCACTTTCTACAGTCAGCGCCGCAATCTTGTTTCCAAAGGATTCATATATGATTTGATGAGGTCCTGGCGTATCCTCGGATACGGGTGTAGAACCAGCCCCAAAATTCCAAGTCCAAGAGACAATATTACCCACATCCGTATAAGAACTATCTTTAAAAGTAATCGTCTTATCACACTCAAATTCGGCTACGGCATCTATTTCAAAATTAACCTCTGGCCCTAAAAAAGTACCAGAACCACCAAAATCAATAGAAAATCCAAGCCCAGATTGTGAAAAATTATTGACAACTAAGACATAACTCTCCCCAGCTATCATATCCAATGCTTTGACAAAGTTGTCAGAATTATTATCACAACCAGGCGCTTCGGTAATATCGGTAGAAGATTCATTTAAGCCCGTAGGGCCATTACATATAGCCCAAGAAGAATAGGGAGAGCTTTGGTTGGCTCCTGAAGCCATACAACGCACGATTTCTTTATTGGCACAATCATCAATGCCACCGGGTAACTGATAAATGGCAAAATCAATATCATCCGTTTCTTTATTGGGGTCATTATTATTGGGCGTGATCACGAACGTTAAAGTTCCAGATTCTTTGCAAGTCCACTTATACCAAGAAGAAGCAAACTCTTGGGCAATACAGGAATTAACATCCACCTCGTTTTTATCATTTCCGATACCAACTAGACTTTGCACTTGAAAAGCGGTCTTGTCGCACAAAAGAACAGATTCTTGGCAATCGGACTGAGGGTTGGGTATTGGTACAAAATCATCAATACAAATCTGAAAAGTACCCGTTCCTCCATTAAACCCATCCACCATCAGATAATAAGTCTTTCCTAATGTAAGGTCAGCTACTACGATTTCTGCTACTCCTTTTGTCGAATTTGGGCTACAGCCTTTTTGGACTAGATTGTCACAAGGGCCTTCAAAAACAGCTACCTGCGGAATCGCCAA
>CAYRVZ010000115.1:0-3388 GCA_964427815.1 uncultured Saprospiraceae bacterium
ATTAAATTTGGGGTATTTGACCACAAGGAACTCCTGTATCAAGGCAAAGTCAATGCGAATGAGACCCTACCAAAAGATATATTAGCAAAGTATTCTGTTAAAAAAGCCATTTATTGCGCTACTGGCCAAGTAACGGGCGTTATGATGGCTCAAATCAAAGGATTTGAACACTATCATGAATTAACGCATGAAACCCCTATTCCTGTACAATCGAAATATATGACTCCATCCACATTGGGTAGAGACCGGATAGCGGCCGTGTGTGGCGCTTTTGAGGCCTATCCGAGCCAGAATGTGTTGATAATAGATGCGGGTACTTGCATCACCTATGAAGTATTGACAAAGGATGGAATCTACTTAGGGGGCAATATTGCTCCTGGCTTAAAGATGCGCATCCAAGCCATGCACGAATTTACAGCTAAATTGCCAATAGTTCCGTTATCTTTGCCCACCGAATTAATTGGTCGGCAAACAGAAACAGCACTCCAAAATGGTGCCGTCAGAGGTAGTTTATTGGAGATTGTGGAGTTTAGGAGCCGTGTCAAACGTAAAATTGGGGTATTAACGACTGTATTAACAGGAGGAGACGCTGATTTTTTGGACAATAACTTAAAAATTAAGACCTTTGTAAATCGGACATTGGTTTTGCACGGATTGCAGGCAATTTATTCCTTTAATTTTTTGCGCAAGCAGAACTAATCAAAGAGCCAACAAGCTCTACTTTGAAAAAACATCAAATGACAATAAAGACTTTTTTATTTCTACTTGGATTTTTAATACCCGTATTGGGTTATTGCCAACCACAAATTCAGTCTCCTTATTCTAAATTTGGATTAGGGGACTTCCGATCTGGGGAGATGCTTTCTTCGAGAGCAATGGGTGGACTTTCCGCTATTTATCATGACAGAAACAATCTAAACCCAATGAATCCTGCCTCCTTTGCGTTTTTAGGAGGAACTAGCTTGGATGTTGGGGTGCATGCACAAAATTACACGATCCAATCAAATCGTGACAACCAAGAGTCCAAAAACTGGTCAGGAGCCATGGACAACATCAATTTGGGTCTTTCTTTGGTAAATGATTTCAATAGAGAATTGGAAGGGCGAAAGAGTGATTGGCGGTTTGGGGTGGGCATCGGGCTCAATCCTTTTACGAAAGTAGGCTATGATGTCACCACAAATCAAACCGTGAATGACCAAATTGTAAATTATAAATTTACGGGCAGTGGGGGATCTTACATGATTAACTGGGGCAGTGCTGCAAAGTATAAGGATTTTTCTTTTGGTGTAAACCTAGGTTTTTTACTTGGCAAAGTATCAGAAAGCCAGCTTAATATCTTTACCGATACTACATTAAACTATTTCAACAACCAATTAACAAAAGACTATAGCTATCGCGGTACTAGTGTCAAGATAGGAGGTATCTGGGATTATCGCTTTAAGGATAAGCAGAAAGACAATGGATTGCGTGGAGATGTATTGACACTAGGCGCGTATGTGCAGCCTGGATTCAAGTTAAAGACGACTTTGGATCAGCGCATCAATCGTATATTTGCCCTAACGGGCACCATAGATTCCATCCTGTATTCGAATGAAAAAGAATATGTGGGTCGGATTCCGATGAATTATTCAGTAGGGGTTGGCTATAGTTTTAAAGGTTTGTACCGACTTGGGGTCAATTATGAAGGAGCAAATTGGAGTAGCTTTACGACTGGCTTTGACAACACTCGTATGGAACAATCTAGCAGAATCTCCATAGGTTATGAGAAAATGCCTAACATCAAGGCGTATGATAGTTACTGGAAGAAGATGGCCTTTCGGACAGGCTTCTTTTATGGCAAGGATCCTAGATTTGTTAATGGTACGCAAATTCGGTACTATGGAATAACTATAGGGGGTGGATTTCCCGTTGTATTGCCAAGACAGGATTTAGCCTTTTTAAATTTAGGATTAGAGCTAGGCAAAACTGGAATACCAACCGACCTCGACCAAAGCTACATCAAGCTCTCATTGAGTTTTAGTTTAACAGATAAATCATGGTTTTACAAACAAAAATACTACTAAAGATGACAAAGACGAAAACAGGATTGTTTTTAATTGCCTTATTTCTATTTGTGGGGTGGGCGCCTTCGTATGCACAATGTGGCACTTTTACGGAGTCGGGCAACAAAGACAAAGCAGAAACCGCTCACGTATTGTATAGACAAGCTATTAAAAATAAAGATTTTAAGAAAGCTTTTCCGAATTGGAAAATAGCTTACGACATGGCTCCCGCAGCAGACGGCAAGCGTTCGACACAATATACGGATGGGGTGGAGATATACAAGAGCCTGTATGCTGAAGAGCAAGATGCTTCCAAGAAAGCCGAGTATGCCGCTCAAATCAGCAAGATATATGACCAAATGGCTGAGTGCTATCCCAAAGAAGGTAGCTATGCACAAGGACGAAAAGCGTATGACTTACTATATACGGTTAATGCCCCAAGGGAAGAAATCTTAGCAGCCGGGAAAAAAGCCATGGAACTAGGAGGTGATAAGACGGAATATATTGTTTTCTATCCATTGACAGAAGCGATATTGTATCTCTTTCCGCTGAAAAAAGTGACTAAGGAAGAAGCTCGTGCTACTTACCAAAAGATGATTGATATCGCCGATCATAATATTGCTAATAATAAGGCTGAAGCCGCTACTTGGCAAAAAACTAAGGAGGACACGAAAGCAGCATTTGTCGCTATTGAGGAATACATCTTTGACTGTGATTACTTCAAGGCGAAGTTGATGCCTACTTATAAGGCAGACCCCGAGAATTATGAATTAATCAAGAGTACTTATACGAGCTTGATTCACCATGGCTGCGCGAAGTCAGACCCTGACTTGGCAAGCCTTGCGGCTAAATACGAGGCTAAGGCGGGTGCCATCAATGCACAAAGACAAGCTGAGTTCGATGCCAAAAATCCAGGTGTCATCGCTAGAAAACTATACAAAGAAGGTAAGTACAGAGAGGCGGTTGCTAAGTATAATGAAGCGATATCGGCAGAGTCTTCTGGCGACAAAAAAGCGGGTCATTACTTTTCGATTGCTTCTATTCAAGGTCGTAAGCTGGGTCAATACTCAAAGGCTCGTGCCAATGCGATTCAAGCCGGAAAGTTGCGTAGTGGATGGGGGCAACCCTATATGTTGATTGGTGACTTGTATGCCAAGACTAGCAAAAACTGTGGTGACGCTTTTAATGCAAGATTGGCTATTATTGCTGCTTGTGATAAATGGGGTCATGCCAAAGCGATTGACTCTAGTGTCGCTAGTCAAGCCAACAAAAAAATATCTAGTTACAAAAAACACTTTCCAGAAAAAGGTGAGGCGCATATGCGGGGTATCCAGCCTGGACAAAGT
>CAYRVZ010000115.1:3488-8672 GCA_964427815.1 uncultured Saprospiraceae bacterium
CACGACAAAACGAGTCTTACCATCATAAGAAATAAACCCTACAAAATGAAGTCACTAACCATCGGAATATTATTGCTACTTAGTAGCATCAAGACAAGTATCGCTCAGATAGATAATGTAGGCGTATATGCTTTTGGACACAGCCTTATTGACCATGCAACTGCAAATGGGCATACTAATATCATGTACTGGATGAATGACATTGTACAATCTGCTGGACATACCTTTTCTGCAGGAGGGCAATACGGGTTTCTCACGGGAGGCTTAGGCCATGACAACTTACCACCAAGTTCTAACTGGGGATATCCAGGCATTACGTCTGTTTGGGATAGTGGAACCCAATCTTTCGGAGCCTCTAACATCAACAACATACTAATTACAGCGGCGAATTTTATCCAATATGAATTACCCTCTGCGCCTCATCCTTTAAATGCCAACTCCACAGCTATCCAAGCTACGGAGACTATCTTTGATTGGGTCAATCAAGAACAGAGCGACATGAAATACTATATTTATCTAAATTGGCCTGAAATGAATTTGCAAAATGATTATCCTGGCACACCACCTACAGCAGCTGAAGTTGATGATTTTTATGCGGCTACAGTTACAGGAACTTTTCCAGATTGGTGGATAGCCTATCAAGATGGGCTTTTGGTCAGTCGTCCAGCTTATAATACAAGGTTGATTCCCGTAGGCCCTATCATCAGCAAAATAATGACTGATTTAATTCCAAACCAAATCCCCTTCACTGATCTATATGAAGACTCTGCCCCTCATGGAAAACCTACCATTTATTTCCTTGCTGGAATGATCTCCTACATGGCGTTGTACCAAGAACAAATACCCACTAGTTATATGCCTTCAAATGAGGTACACTCGGTCATCAGGGACAATTTAACAGCTATTCGTAACTTTGTTTGGACAGAATTGAACGCATTTAATTTACCCTCTGGTGAAAGTCGAGTTTTTTACCCTAATGGTCCCCTTGCGATAAACTCAATTCATAATTTTTCTGTAAAGAAAAAAGAACAGGACAACCTCATTTATTGGACCCTAACAAACGAGGCGGATGTAAATGTGATGGCGGTAGAAAGATCTTCTAATACTGAAAGCTGGACTCAAATCGATAAAATAATACATTCCGAATCAAAAACATCATATAGTATAATAGATTCCCACCCGTTGCAAAAAGCTTATTATCGGATAAAATTTATTAATTTTGATAGCACTGTCGATTATTCTGAAATAGTATTTTTGGAGCGAAAAGATGCCGAAAGTTTTATAGTCTTTCCAAATCCATCAAGCAACCAAATTACGATTCGGAGTACCAACCCAAAATCAGATAATATTAAGATATTAATAACGGATATTACAGGCGCTCACGTTGCAAGATACTCTTCCAATAAAGGGGATACGGCAATAGACATCTCTACCTTTCCTATTGGACTTTACTTCGTTACAATCATGTCTGACTACCTAACGGAAACTATCAAGATAGAAAGGAACTGAACCTGAGTTATAAAAATATGTTCCGTGCGTACGTAAATCATTGCAATTGTGCAGTATTGACATTTTTTTTGATTTCCACGCAATTTGAATGCATTACAAGCACGGACAAGCTTTCTTAAACTGATTTTTCAAAAAGCTGACAATATCAATAATCACGGTCTTTTCTAACTGCCGAAACTAAGAGGCTTATAAGTCTATAAGGCATACCCTCGAAAATGGCCATCTGCCATACACACAATAAATCGTGCGTGTACATATTTGAAAAAAGTCGTACTTTAGCACAAAATAAAAACTTGCAGATGAAAAAGATATTTCTCCTATTGCCCCTTTTTATTGGTCTTTTAATTTCCAGCTGCGGCACCACAAAGCCTAAAGTAAGTGACAAGCCTACTTCACCGGAAACGCCGACTGCTCCTACTCAGCCCTCCAAAAAGTATTTATCAAAACCTGGCTGTGTCAAATGGGACGATCTACCGTTTGCAGAAAAGGAAAAAGCAGCGAATAACTATGTGCTATACCGTGGAGCCCTAAAACGCAAAGACATAAAGGCGGCTTATGCTGACTGGAAAAAAGTCTATGAGGTTGCTCCCGCTGCTGATGGGATGCGCAAGACCGTCTACTTGGATGGAGTAGAATTCAATAATCAATTTTATAAAGAGACAACTGATACCGCTATACAACGCACTTATGTCAACAACATCAAACGCTTGTATCAAGAAGCGATGGATTGCTATGGTGATGAAGGGTATTTTAATGGCTTGTTGGGTTTTGACATGTATTATAATTTTCCAAATCATGCGAGTGACATTGAAACGTATCATTATCTAAAAAAATCTATTGAGCTAGATGGGGAGAAGACTTCCGCATTTGTGATTAATCCTTTTACGGCCTTGATGATCGACCTTTACTTGAAGAAAAAAGTACCTGAATCAGAAGTCAAACGCCTTGCTAAGCAGATTCCATCCATCATCGAATATGGTTTAACGAAAGGGGACGAAAAAGAAAGCTATGCCATCGTGGCGAGTTATACGCCTGCTAGACTAGAAGAAATGGAAGCCATCAAAGGGTTTTATGACAGTGACTATTACAAGAAAAAATACTATGGTGCTTTTGAGCGAAACCCGACCAATTGTGATTCTATCATCATGACCTATAGCCGATTAAATTGGGGTCAAACACCCAAAACGGATCCTGATCTTATAAAACTAAATCAAGCATATACAACTAATTGTAAATCAGTCGCAGATCCTACTGGAGGTTCTTCAATAATTGCGCAAGCCTATAAAGCACTCCGAGAAGGGCGATACAGAGAAGCTGTAAAATTATTTGACCAAGGAATTGCAGAAGAGTCAGAAAACGCTACGAAAGCTAAGTATTCATTAGTTAATGCGAAAATATACTTTTCGTATCTAAAGAGCTTTAGCAAGTCTAGATCTTATGCCCGAAAGGCTTTGAAGTACCAGCCTAATATGGGTGCCGCTTATATGCTCATCGGCAGACTATATGCGTCTAGCGGGCCTGTATGTGGGCCCGGTACTGGCTGGGCTAGTCAGATTGTGACTTGGCCCGCTATCGATAAGTGGCAAAAAGCAAAAGCGGTAGATGGGCGTGTGGCTGGAGAAGCGAATAAACTCATCCGCCGATACAAAAAGTACATGCCGAATAAGGAAGAAATATTCCAACATGGCTATAAACCCGGTGGTGCATTTAAAGTGGGCTGTTGGATTGGAGAGAATACCGTAATTAGGTCTGCGGATTAGACAGGCCCCACGAGTGAGTTTGAACATGTTTTCTACTAAAGGTGGGCATGTTTTCCAAAATATTCTTACATTTGGCATGGTGTAACAACCCACATTATTTTTCCGCAAGGAGCTACAGCCAAAGTCAAGTACAACCATGAAATATCAACCACTAAATCCTGAATTATTTAAGCTGAATCGCAGCCGTTTTGCATCGATGATGCTCAATAATGCCATTGCCATTTTCCAGTCGAATGACATGATGCCCCGAAATGGAGATTTGTTTTATCCCTTTCGGCAAAATTCAGATTTCTTTTATCTTTCCGGTATTGACCAAGAAGAAAGTGTGTTGGTATTATTTCCCAACTGCCCCAAAGAGGGTTTTGAGGAGGTGCTTTTTCTAAAAGAGACCAATGAGCATATAGCTGTCTGGGAAGGACATAAATACACGAAGGAAGAGGCCCGAAAAACTTCAGGTATTCAAAAAGTTTATTGGCTGAGTGAGATGGACAGCATCTTGAATGAGATGATTTTATTGGCCAGACGGATTTTTGTTAATAGTAATGAGAATGATAGGTTTTCTTCTGATGTACCCAGCCGGGACATTCGCAAGGCAGCAGAACTAAAAGCCAAATACCCAGCGCATAAATATCATCGGTCTCAAGCTATCTTGAAAAAATTGGCTCCGATAAAATCAAAATACGAAGTAGAAGTCATTCAGCAAGCGATAGATATTACAAATAAAACTTTTGGGAAGGTTTTAAAATTTGTAAAACCGGGTGTGTATGAATATGAAATAGAAGCGGAAATCATTGCAGAATTTTTGAGAAATCGTGCGACGGATCATGCCTACTACCCTATTATTGCGAGTGGTAAAAATGCTTGCGTTTTGCACTATGTTGAAAATAATAAAGCATGCAAAGATGGAGATGTGATTCTCATGGATTTTGGCTGTGAATATGGAAATTATGCTTCAGATTTGAGTCGTTCGATTCCTGTCAACGGTCGTTTTTCTAAACGCCAAAAAGAGGTCTATAATGCGGTATTAAGAGTTATGGATTTAGCAAAACAAATGCTCGTTCCAGGAAACACGTTGACGGAATATCATAAGGAAGTGGGTTTGATCATGGAGAAGGAATTGCTTGCGCTAAAACTCATTTCGAAGGCAGATATTAAAAATCAAGATCCAGACTGGCCTGCTTATAAAAAATACTTTATGCATGGGACATCTCACCACATGGGGTTAGATGTACATGACTTGGCAAATCGCTATGATCCCTTTATGTCTGGCAATGTATTTACCTGTGAGCCTGGCATCTACATTCCTGAGGAAAACTTGGGCATCCGACTAGAAAATGATATCTTAATCACAGACGGAGGTCCCGTTGATTTGATGGCAGATATTCCTATTTTGGCGGATGAGATTGAGGATTTGATGAACTCGTAGCCTGGTACGTAATTCTGTAGAATTTGAGGATTTTCTGGAGGGATGGCACGCGGATGACACGGATTTTACGGATTTTCGCGGATAGGACGAGGAGATATCATTATCCTTCGATTTATTATTGTACTTCAAAATTAATGCTTATTAAATTGTAGTAAGACTTGTTAAATTTTCATTTTCTCTTCGCTCGGTTATTTACTTCACTTGATAAATTCTTGCTGCTTCTATCAAGCTGAACGATACACACCAATGCTCATATCGATAAATAGTCTCCCATTGCAATCCTTTGTATAAGCTAGACAGCTAGACAGATGTAAAACAAAAAATTAGCAATATCCATGTAATTGTTTAATTTATCCGTTAATAAACGTTTACTTACGTTTGTAAACGGATATAATCTTGAAACTCAACTTGTTAGCCAGTTTTTTCGATTTCGTAAATTGTTAGAGACTCCTTCTCATTCCTGAAATTTCATGGAAATGCTAAAATTAT
>CAYRVZ010000116.1:0-8641 GCA_964427815.1 uncultured Saprospiraceae bacterium
TGTTTATAATAGAGACTTGTTCTATTAATACCCAATATGCGGCATTGCTTACTTATACTTAATTTTGGGTTCGACTTATCTATCATATTGCGTTTCTCCGGTAGATTTTTCTTTTTCTACGAACATAGTGAATCTGTCGGCTATCCCTGATGGGGTTTATTTCTTGCGCTTAAAAACCAATAAAAGTACCAGTGTGCATAAAATTTATGTTCAACGATAAGAAAATTAAAACTTTATGCTACTTGCTTGGTTTTAAGTAAGTTATGACTAAAGGTATTTTTATTTGGCAGCGGATATTAGATGTTTTTCGGATGTTCCCGAAACGTGTTATGCGTCTTGTGAAGCATTTTATTTTTGGAAGGTATATCCGTAAATTATCCAATCAAGTGCATAAGCCGATCCATCTTTTTTTGATTTGGTCTTTAGAATTTATCCTGCTGATTTTAGAATTATTCGGCTTTGGAGAAACCTTTGAAATCTTGATTACTATTTTTAAAAGAAGTTCAAAACCTTTGTCTAAGGAGCAACTAGAAGAAGCGATTCAATTTTTTGGAGATGATCCTATTTTCCGAAAGGTCAGAATAGATGAAGCGGCACGAATAGGTACAAAAACCATGGCAACTGCCTATGTGACTTGTTTTACGATTAATACGGGATCGGCTATTGCTAAGGATATTTTGATTCATGAATTGGTTCATGTTATTCAATATCGTAAATATGGATTGCGGTACATGACTCGTGCGATTTACGGGCAAAACTGGGGGAAAGGCTATAACTACGGTGGAATGAAAGGTTTTATGCAGATGCAAGAGGATAAGGGGGATACTTATTTTTTCAACCCTGAACAGGAAGCTGAATTTATTGCAGATTTGTATTTACTTACGCAAAAAAAAGAAGCAGGATATTTTGGAAAGGATTTAGCAATCAGTAAAGGGCAAGTATCTCCTGCCAAAATTTTAGGATTGATCTAGAAATCATAGCAGCCTAGTTTGGTTTTCTTATTACGCCCCCGCCTTTTGTTTTTTTGCTTTCGCCAATTGATAATATTAAAACCTACATGTAGGTAGAAATCACTTCCTGTAAAATCTTTTTTTAATAAAAAACTACCTAGGTTATCCGTTCCGATGGAAAGAAATCCTAGCCTTACGGAATAGCCCATACGGAGTGATTGCCACTCGCTTAAAATTAGAGACAAGGAAGAAGCAAAATATCGGCGCTCATATCTAGGTACGATGGCAAAAGTAGCCGTTCGAGTCAAATGATGGGTGGATAAGCCAACAGGTTGTACCCATACACCACCCAAATAAAAATGAGTCGCCATACGGTAATCTCCTTGAAGGCTTAGAGCAGCAGGCATACCTAGGACAAATGAAGTATTTTTAAGGGAAGCGGTACTGTCCTTAAATGCCAATAAACTCAATTTGGATTCAAGTTCCTGAATAGTATTTGCATTTTCTAAGGCTGAAAATTCAAGCGTGATTTCGCGAGGAATGGGCATAGAAGAATGGTAACGAGCTTTTTTTATTTTGCTTAGACCAAAATCCAAAAGCGAAAATCCAATACGATATTGATACCCGCTCCTATAATGGCTGTTTACTTGCATCACAATGCCTACATCGGTACTAATACCTTGCCCATAAAAATTGAATTTTGGTTTGAATGCATTAAGGTTTGACCAGTTCAGTTTATCAATATTCGGTGTGGTGAATCCAAAATGCACTTCTGGATGTTCGATAAAAACAGAATCTGGGTTTAGTTTGGTATATTGTAAGGATTGGTTTAGAGAAAAGAAGCCACTTTCTGATATTCGATTATACTTTAGATTAACACCCAAAGAAATCTGTTTATTGCTGCGAGAAATGCTATACCCATAGTGCAGACCAGACTCCAGCCAGACGGCACCTGCTCCTTCAAATGGGGTGATGTCAAATGCCTGGTTATAGGGCTTTCGATCGTATGCATAGTACCCCAAATTCACAGGCATATTGGTTAATGAAAAGGCTGATCTAAAATTAGAAAAGAGCCCAAGGCTATGACGTTTGTTAATCTTTACGAGTATCGAAGATCCAGATAAATGGGCGTTGAATTTAGCATAAGTTATTGTCCCTTTATCATATAGATCACTCACCAATGTCCCGGGTGAAGGTTTTTTACCGTCTAATTTTTTATTAGTGATAAAAGTAGAATTTTTGCCAAAAGAAAAAACGCTAGCATTTTCAACAAAACCATAATTATTAGAAAAAAACAAGCCGGCGCCTATCAGATGAATGTCAAGTGTTGTAGATTGTAAAGGAGCCAATCCAGGATTCAACCAAGATTGTTCCATGCCCATATAGTTATCAGAACGGACACCCAGTTGATTTTGGGCATTTCCGTGTTGAAAAAGCATCAAGAAAAAGCCAAATGTCACTAGTTTTAAAAGCATGTGCCATACAATTAGACCAAAAATACCTAACTGTATAACGTATCAAGAGCGATTAAGCCTACTAGTTAATACCGCCGCCGAGCAAACAGCAATTTATAGTCTGCCTCAGCCTTACCTTTTCGCATAGCCTCTAGTTTCTTATTAAGTAGTTTTCGCTTGAGTGGTTTGAGTTTTTCTGTGAATAATTTCCCTTCTATATGATCATATTCATGCTGAATAACACGAGCATTGATGCCATCAAATTCGTCAATACATTCGACTAAGTTTTCGTCCAAATATTTAATTTTAATAAAAGAGGGACGTTCTACATTTCCGCGAATATTGGGGATACTCAAACAACCTTCCTCAAATTTTTCGATAGGCCCATATTCTTCCAGCATTTCGGCATTGATGAAGGTCTTGATAAGGCCTTTATGTGCTTCTTCTTCCTCAAACATTGCCGCGGTATCAATGATAAATACCCGTATCGATTTTCCGATTTGAGGCGCTGCAAGGCCTACGCCCAGGGCATTTTTCATGGTCTCTCGCATATTTTCAAGCAACTCAGGTAACTCCTTGAAATCCTCAAGGGAAGTACAAACCTTTTTTAACACGGAATGGCCGTACACATAAATCGGCAAAATCATAAATCGTAGTTTTTATTTTTAATATTTACCAATACTTTGGAGATAGCGTTCCAAAATAATAGCAGCACTTAATTTGTCAAGGATTCCTTTTTCTCGCCTTTTTTTCTTCTTTGCGCCACTACGTATTAATGTCTGCATCGCTTCTTGCGAAGAAAAAGATTCATCTTGAAAAACTAATGGCATTTTGGGAAATTCCTTTTGTAAGAAATTAGCAAATTGAAGAACCTTGTCACCTACGTGAGTGAGGTTGCCATCCGCATGTTTTGATTCCCCAAATACTACTAGTTCTACCGTTTCAGTAGAAAAATAATCCTTTAGAAAATCAAACAGTTCTGCCGTTGGAATAGTTGTCAAAGGGGTTACAATTATTTGCAGGGGATCCGTTACCGCAATTCCAGTGCGTTTTAGACCGTAGTCAATGGCTAGTATTCTACTCATTTTCTTTTCTTACCCTTTGGTTTGGTGGTTGGTTTCTTTTTTATGGTTGGATTGGCAGAGATTTTTGGTTGTTTTGGCACAGAAGTAACGGGAGTAGTTTCTTCTATTTTTCCCGAAAGGGAGTAAAGTGAAGTCTCATTTCTTTTTTTCCGAAAGGAAAAATAGAATCCTGCAACCAAGGCTAGGAGCAAAGCCAGTGAAGCAAAAAAGGAAATTCGTTCCCCTAAGTAGTAGGCTTTTGGGTGAAACTTCATAACCAGTTTTTGGTTTTGTCCAGCGGGTAAAATGGCTGAGCGTAACAAGTAATTGGCTTTTAATAATGGGACTCTTTGGTCGTTAACGGTAATCGTCCAGCCTTTTGATTCAGGATAATAGACTTCAGAGAATACCACCAGTTGAGGCGTCTTTGCAGAATATACATATTCCATTTTATCGGGATGATAATGGGTTAATTTGATGGTTGCTGTCGAATCAAAATCAATACTAAAGTCTTTTAACTCGGCAGCATAGTCTTTATCAAAAAGGGCCTCTTTTCGTGGTTCAAGGCTGCCCAATGCTTCTAGCTCCTTGTCTGCATCTTCCAAAATGCGATAGGACGATACAAACCAGGCATTGCCTAAAGCTTTATCTCTTAATGGGATAGGCACCGCTTGATTGCCTTGGTTTTGGATGATATACTTGGTGTTTAACATGCCTAAGACATTCATGTACTTTCCAGGTTCACGCAAATATTTTTCAATGACATCGTTATAGCGCATCAGCTTAGCAGCATGATAACCACCGGTCATTTTGTGCGAAAGTGCGCCTGAAGCATTCGTAAAAGGGTCACCTTTAGTCAGGTCTAAGACCCGATAATGAGGATCCTTGTCTTGCTTGATTTGTTTGTCAGCTGCCGTTTCTTGTATTAGAGCAGTCTTTACAGGTTTCTTAAATTTGGACGCATTAATAATACGACGACCCACCGACCACATATCCACTAAACTAAATAGTATTAATAATAAAGTGCTGACAACTGCTGTAACTTGATTTTTCAGGTATAGGTATAAAGCACTTATCCCAATGATAGCAAATAATAAGGAACGTCCGACATCCTTGCGTAAAAGAGAAAGCCTATCTGCTTCTAATAATTTGGCTAGTTCAGGGCCTATACGCTCATCTCTTGGGCTTGAAAAATTGATGACAAAAGAACTCAAAAATATTAATACTAATGCGCCAATCGTAATTCCAGCAGCTAATTTGAGCGCTTTTGTCTTTTGTGCTAAACTTGTATTCTTGCCAAAAAATGCTTGCAATCCAATCGCCCCTAACATGACCGCAGCCCCCTGGAATAAAGATAAAGCCATCGAAAGCGAACGAAACTTATTAAATAAAGGTAAGACATTATACCAGATATGATTTAGCGGAAAATGCTTCCCCCAAGCTATCGTTAATAAGGTAATGAGCGAAGCTAAAAGCCACCATTTTACAGCTCCTCTTCCTAGTATGATACCCAATACCATCAAAAAGAAAAAGATAATACCCATATAGACGCCCATACCCACAAAGGCTTGATCCCCTCGATAAAATAAGGAGGCCACTTGGGCATTGACTTGATGATCCGCACTTTTTCCCGTAATCCCACTTTGGGCCAAATTTGCTTTGATATTGGGTGCTACCTTATCATAAATTCTTGTGCCTTTATAAGATTGAGAACTACCGCCACCCATGTAATCCGGTACCAATAAAGTTAAAGATTCACTGATGCCATAGCTCCAGCTAAATACATAATCCTTCCCTAAACCATCCGTATTTTTTTTGGCCGCAAGGTCTGAAGTTCCCCGTATCGTCTCTTTGCTATATTCATAGGTCGTCCATAGTTTAGAGGTGTTTGTGCCTGCGCAAAGTAGTCCAAAAACAATCATCAACCCAGTTGCTTTCGCAAAATTTCCAAGCGTCTTTTGTTTAATCGCCTTAATAAACTCAAAGATACCCAATAGTACGACCACCAGTAAAGTATAGTAAACTATCTGATAGTGAGTCGAATAGACCTGCATACCCAAGGCGACGGCGAAAAGGGCGCCTCCAAGTAAAATATTTCGATTGTAGGCGTACCAGGCAGAAGAAGCTATCAAGCCAAAATAAGCAATTGCGACCATTTTTGTCGCATGCCCCGCCTCTAATAATTCCATATTATAGGTGCCAAAACCATAACCAATCCCCGCCAACAAGCCAATCCGCCAATCTACACCCAATAAAAGCAACGCTAAAAACATCATCATCATCACCAAGAAAAGCTCTATCGAAGGTGACTTCATATCCTTCCAAAGCATAGAACCATAATAGACATGCCTCAATAAATTACCATTATTCTTTTGATATATCATGGTCGTTGGCATGCCTCCAAAAATGGTATTAGTCCATTGAATGGCGGCTCCGTCCTTTTCAGAATACTCCCTTGCCTCCCGATTCATCGCATTGACTTGCTGCGTATCTACCTGTTGCAGGACTAAGCCATCTTTGGTTTCGGAAATAAAAAATAGCGAACTGATGGCATAAAAAGCGATAAAGGCTACAAGAAAAGGGATGATTTTTTTGACTATGGGATTCATCTTTATTCTTTAAAGTGGTGGTAATGAGTGCCTTACGGCGAAATGTATGCTTGAAATAATGGGTAAAAATACGGTAAATATTGGTAAATATTGGTAATTTTAATTGTTTTTCGTGTTTTGATGCAGAATATAAATTTGGAAACTTGAAAAACTATTTGCGTTTCCAAGGGATTTTTCCGTATCTTTGCACCGTGGATCAAAAGGACAAGAATATAAACCGTATTTTGGAAGTCGGAAAAGAGCTATTTCTTCAGCGTGGATTTAGTTCTGTGAGTATGGATGATCTAGCTTCGGAGATTGGCATGTCCAAAAAAACCATCTATAAGTATTTTTCTTCTAAATCGACTTTAGTCGAAGTATTAGTTAATACTCAACTAGAGTCTGATCAGGAGGTGATTCAAAAAATTATAGATACGGCAAAAGATCCTATTTTTGCTATGGTCGCAATAAGCCGTCTGATTTATGCACATTTTAAAGAAATGTCTCCAGGTATTTTGATGGATTTAAAAAAGAATTATTATGATATTTGGCTTGTAATTGATGACATGCAGAATGACTTTATGCTTAGAGAGATTACCCAAAATATTGAAAAAGGAATGGATTTAGGGCTTTATAGAATAGATATCGCCCCCGCTTTCTGTGCCAATTTATACGTCGAAAACATCAAGTCCTCTTGTGAAAACCCTTCTTATTTTGTTGGAATGGAAAGGTACTACATGATGTTGATAAAATACCACATGCATGGCATTATGTCCGAAAAGGGGCGTAAGCTATTTAAAGATTATAATGCCCAAATTGCTCAAAAAGAAAACTAGATGATGATAAGAACTAAATTTTGTTTGCTACTCATACCGCATATATTTTGGACAGGACTAATTTGTTTCTCACTGGGAATCAGTCAGTTACGCGCTCAAGAATCTGCTTTTTCGCTAGACGAGGCCGTGACTTATGCCTTGACTCATCAAAATTCGGTCAAGACAGCAACATTAAAAATAGATGAAGCGCAGCAAAGAATTTTTGAAATTAGAGCACAAGGGATTCCTCAGGTGAATGGAGCCTTCGGGGATAATTATTATTTGAAGAAACCGATTGTGTTATTGCCCGAGTCCTTTGGAATGGGACATCCTAATTTTGAAAGGGAGGTTTCGTTTGCACAAAATCATAACATTTCTGGGACAGTAACAGCTTCATCATTGTTATTTAATTGGTCCTATCTGCAAGGGCTTAAAGCAGCCAAAGTGTATAAGAATTATGCCGAAGAGGATTACAAAACAGTTCGCCGAAAGGTTGAAGATGATGTGACAAACGCATATTTGCCCGCCTTGCTAATTCACGAAAGTCAACTAACCTTTGAAAAGAATATTAAAAATTTAGAGACTTTAAGAGACGAAACAAAAGCGCTTTTTAAAGCGGGTTTTGCGGAAGCCCTTGATGTGGATAGATTAGAGTTATCTATTGCTAATTTAAAAGTTCAATTGGATAATTTGACGCGAACCAAACAGATGGCTTTGGAGGTTTTAAAATTGACGATGGGCTATCCTTTAGAAAGTGATATCAACTTGACGAATGCTACTGATGATATATTGAATAGTATCTCTGATGAAATCCTTTCGGAAAATGTGAACTTAATGAATCACCCTGCCTACCGTACCATCTTAGCTACAGAACGACTCAATGAAGTGAATATTAAAGCGCAAGAAGCAGCTTACTATCCGAGCCTTACGGGGTTTGTAAATTATCAGATGCAGTGGCAAGGAGATAAGTTAAATTCATTGTTTTATACACCTACGTCAGTTGCAGGTTTTCAACTCAATATCCCCATTTTTGCAGGCTTTGGGACAAAGGCAAAAGTGCAAAAAGCGAAGCTACAACTGGAAATGGTTCAGCTTGGAAAAGAAGATATGGGTCGGGCTTTGGATTTTCAAGTCCGCAATGCTCGAATCGCCTATGAGAATGCTAAACAAAACCTAGAACAACGAGAGAATAATGTTTCCCTAGCGGAAAGAATTTATGAAACGACCAAAATAAAGTACAAGGAAGGCGTTGGGTCTAGCATCGAATTAAACCAAGCTGAAATGAGCCTATACCAAGCCCAACAAAATATCATAGAAGGAAAATTTGATTTGCTAAAAGCAAAAATTAAATTAAAACAAGCACTAGGACATTAATACCAAAAAAAAACGAAAATGAAAATATACACTTTACTCGCTGTACTAATCCTATTCTCTACTGGGTGTAAAAAGACGGAAGATAGTACCATTCCACCAGAGCTCGAAAAGAAGAAAGCTATACTGATTAAAAAACAATCAGAGATGGCCAAATTGAATTCCTTTATTAAAGAATTACAGGACTCCATCGAAGTGCAGTCTCCAACCATAATTGAAGCAAAATTGGTGACAACTTTGGCGCTAAAAAAGGAGAATTTCGAACATTTTATTGAAGTCCAAAGTAATGTTGAAGCCACGGACTTGGTTTTTGCGAGCAGTGATATGGGCGGTCGCATTATTTCTCTTCATGCGAAGGAAGGACAGTACGTATCAAGAGGAATGCTGATAGCAACAGTA
>CAYRVZ010000117.1:0-8430 GCA_964427815.1 uncultured Saprospiraceae bacterium
CCGATGGACACTATTGGCATTGAAAAAGGTCTATTGCCGTGGGCTACTCTACATTCTAACCTAGAACGGCATCACTTACTGTACACGAGCCCACATTGGACTGACAAAAAAACAGTTTTAGTAAAAAAACAGGTAGGTACTTCTTTTCTAGATTCACTTACGCAAAAAGGATTCCGTCCAGTACCTGGAGCCTGGGAAGCTTTTTTAGTCTATAAAAAATAGTTGCAATTTTCTGGGTTATCAAAGTAACTCCCAAACTTTTCCTACCTTTACCCTAACTAACAAACGAAAGATGAGAAGGATATCATTCCTATTAGCATTAGTCATGACCATCGGTTTTATTGTCGTTCTTGAACGACCCGCTTTAATCACTGACAAGCCCATTCCTAAGCTCGGCAGGTTACTCAGTCCCTATTCAGGATTTTGGAAAAATGCTGCCCCTAAAAGCTATTTTTATCAAAAAGAAACCATTGAAGTTCAGGGACTTACTACGCCTGCAATCATTCAAACGGATACATTGGGCGTACCGCATATTTTTGCCGAAACGAATAAAGATGCCCTATTCATGCAAGGCCTCTTGACCGCGCGAGACAGGCTATGGCAGATGGATTTTTCCGCAAGGGCAACAGCAGGGCGCTTATCCGAATTGTTTGGAGAACAATTGATTAATTTTGATAAAAATCAACGAAAAATTGGACTCGTCAGATCCGCAAAGCAGAGCGTACAGCAATGGGCAAAAACGCCTAAAAAATTTCAGCTCATCCAAAGTTATTGTGCTGGCGTAAACTATTATATTGATAATTTGAATCCAAGTGACTTACCGATAGAATTTAAATTAATAGGCTATCGACCCGAGCGGTGGAGTCCATTCAAAGTAGCGTTGTTATTTAAAGCAATGGCCAAAACGCTGAATTTTGGAGCAGATGATATTGAGATGACCAATTTGCGGGCAGCCTTAGGAAAAAAAGCTTTCGACTTTTTGTATCCTGCCTTTAATCCCAAACAAAAACCCGTCATCCAAGACCAAGGTCAATGGGATGATCTCCGGACAAAATTAATAGAACAATCTCCATCTTTAGTCGATACTTCTGTCACCAAGATGCCTCCGATGGAGAAAAAACAGGAAGGTGTTGGTTCAAATAATTGGGTGGTTTCTGGACGAAAAACAAAGAGCGGAAAACCCATTCTATGCAATGATCCCCATTTGGGTCTGACATTGCCCTCCATCTGGTACATGCTACAAATCCAAACACCCGAACTAAATGTAATGGGGGTTTCTTTGGCTGGAATTCCAGGTATCATTATTGGATTTAATGAACAGATTGCTTGGGGCGTAACGAATGTAGGGCATGACGTAACAGACTGGTATAAAATACATTGGACGAATAGTGAACATACAAAGTACCTGCTAGATGGAAAAGAAATGGATGTTAATATTATAAATGACACCATCCAAGTAAAGGGACAAAAATCCGTTTATTTTCAAACAAAAATGACAAAATGGGGTCCCATTGTTTATGACGAAATTCAAAACTCTTATAGCGGCATGGCGATGAAATGGTTATCCAATGAACCGTCTAGAACTTTTGAGTTCGATGTTTTTTTTGGGTTAATGACCGCCAAAAATTACCAAGATTATGTTGCTGCTGCCGAAAACTTTACACATCCAGCTCAAAACATAATTTTCGCTTCGACTGAGGGAGATATTGCGATTCGTGTGCAAGGGGACTTCCCTATAAAACGACCTGGGCAAGGTCGTTTTATCCAAGATGGAAGCAACACCCAAAATGATTGGTTGGGCTATATTAGCCAAGCGGACATCCCACAAATTAAAAACCCAAGTCAAGGTTTTCTTTTCTCAGCCAATCAAAATTCCACCCCACCATCTTACCCCTATTATTATAATGGTTATTTTAGTGATTATAGATGTCGATCTATTTTTAATAATCTCAAAAAAATGGATAAAATCACAATTCAGGATATGATGGAGCTTCAAAATGATGATTATAGCTACAAGGCGGCTGATGCCTTACCCATCATGATGGCAGCTTTGGATACTGCCGAGCTAAAAGCAGGTGCCTTTCCATTAATTAGGCAATTAAAAAAATGGGATTATCATTTCCGCAAGGATGAATTAGCCCCAGTTCTTTTTACGGTATGGTTTAATAAATTACAACAACGAACCTGGGACGAAATAACGACTCTACCCGACTCCTTGGCCGTTCAGCTTCCTGAGGCTTGGCGTTTTATTGAGTTAATGTCAGATTCTACTCATCAATATTTTGATATTCTCTCGACAGAAGAAAAAGAAAATTTTACGAATATAGCCACGCTCTCGTTTGAAGACATGATGGAAGACCTTGCAGAAAATATTGCGACAAAAGACTATTTTTGGAAAGATTATAACCAACCTACCATCCATCATTTAACGCGTCAAATGGAGCCCTTTTCTCGCCCCAACTTAGAGATGAGTGGGCAGGCAAATACGATAAATGCCATGAGAGGCGATTTTGGTCCTTCTTGGCGCATGGTTGTGGAGATGACCACGCCCATAAAAGCTTATGGCTTGATTCCTGGCGGTTCCTCTGGTAATCCGGGTTCGCCCTTTTATGATAATATGGTCGATGATTGGGTAGCTGGACGCTATTTTGAATTGAATTTTATGCCCAAAATGGACACGGTCTCGCAAAAACCATTTTTAAAAACCGAAACTTTTAATTAATGAAGCATTTCTTACAATTAGTTGTTATTTTTGGACTTGGTTGGGTGAGCCAATTATACAGCCCTTGGTGGACAATGGCTTTAGTCGGTGCATTAGCCGCTTTTCTATTTCACAAACGAAAATGGAGTAGCTTTTTAATCGGCTTGATAGGAGGAGGTTTGCTTTGGTTAATTCCAGCTTTTATGGCAAACGTTGCTAATGATAATTTGCTTGCGCAAAAAGTGGGAATGCTTTTTGGTGGACTATCCCCCAATCAATTAATCATACTAACAGCAACTTTAGGCGCTGTGACCACAGCTCTAGGCGCTTGGACAGGTAGTGCAGGCAGATACTTATTACAAAAAGAAAATTCATGATTACAAATTTTGAAAAAAAGGATTCGATTTTACATCAATTCATCGGAGAGATGCGAGATGTTTCTGTGCAATCAGATAGAATGCGCTTTCGCAAAAACATTGAAAGAATTGGTAATATTATGGCGTATGAAATTAGCCAAACCTTTCAGTATGAGGACAAAGCCATCGAAACCCCACTAGGGGCAACCTCCTTTAGAGAAGTAACCCACCGAGTAGTCTTAGGAACTATTTTGCGAGCAGGATTACCTTTTCACAATGGTTTTTTACAGTTCTATGATTATGCAGACAATGCCTTTGTAGCAGCTCTAAGAGAACACCACAAAGACGGTTCTTTCCATATCAAGGCAGACTATGTCACCACACCCAATCTTGATGATACCGTTTTGATTATTTGCGATCCTATGCTTGCAACAGGCGCATCTGCCATAAAGTCCATTGAGTTATTATTAAAAAATGGTAGTCCTAAAGAGATACATTTTGCGACGATAATCGCCTCCACCGATGGTGTTCAATATCTGCAAAGAGCTTATCCAGATGTGCATATTTGGACTGGTGCAATAGATGAAGAACTTACAGGAAAGTCCTACATCGTACCAGGACTAGGTGACGCAGGAGACCTCGCCTACGGCTCTAAGTAGAGGGCAACCACGAGGGATTGCCTCAACGATTGACCGAATGATTCCCGCTGCTCAATCTCCCTTCTTCCGATAATGTCGAGCATAGCCAAAGTAAGCTGCAATTGCCAGAGCGACAAGCGCCCCAACAAAATAATACATCCATGCAGGAGTCGGAGCTGGATCGCCCTTTGCATAGGAGTGTAACCCAGCCAAATAAAAGTTAACGCCAAAGTAGGTCATCAATATAGAAGCGAAGCCAAAAACGGATAATACATTAAAAATATAACGGCCCCGCAAACCCGGTATCAAGCGGGCATGCAAAATAAAAGCATATATCATAATACTAATCAATGCCCAAGTTTCCTTCGGGTCCCATCCCCAGTATCTACCCCAAGATTCATTTGCCCATTGCCCCCCTAAGAAATTACCAATCGTCAACATCACCAAACCTACGGTCATCGACATCTCATTGATATAAGTAATCTCCTTTATTTTTACTTGCAGATGGGTTTTATTTCGCTCATTGGTCAAGACCATAAATATCAAGGCCGAAACCCCTAAAATCATACTCAACGCAAAAGGACCATAACTTGCCACAATAATAGATACGTGAATCATCAACCAATATGAATTCAATACGGGTACTAAATTTTCAATAGCAGGATCCATCCAATTCCAGTGCGCTATCATCAACATCATAGCCGTCAAGAATGCAGAAGCCCCCATCGTGATCGGCGACTTTCGTCCAAAAAGCAAACCAAAAAACATCGTGGACCAAGCCACATAAATCATTGATTCATAGGCATTTGACCAAGGGGTGTGCCCACTGATGTACCATCGGACCCCTAGCCCAGTTGTATGTAATAAAAAAAGTAAAACAATAATACCTATACTAATCCGAATAAGCCATTTAGTAATACTTGTTTCTTTAAAAATGTGGAATATCACAAATAAAAACAACAGCGTCCCCACCATCATGTAATAGCTAAATAGCTTCTTGAAGATGTCATACTTGTTATATAGTATTTCAAAATCAATTTGTTTTTTGTCCGGAAGGACAGCCGCCCCATAAGTAGCTTGAAACTTATTAATACTATTCAATAAATCCAATGCCAAACTATCATTACCAGAAGCTTTCGCCTGCATCATGGTATTGGAATACATGAGCAAAATATTCGCGACATACAACGAATCTTCCGCTTTAAAATGTTCAACATCGCTAGCAGAATACCATTTATTATTGGGATCTCCTTGAACCGGAAATAGGCGTAGGCGATTTTTATCCAACACTCCGTATAGCAAGTTGGCACGTAAATCTATATCTAATACTGCTTTATCAAAAGCATTTTTAATTCTTTCTTTTGTTGCTGTTTCTACGTGGCTTGAAAGCTTGTAACCGCCTTGTTCATCAAAGAAATCAAAAAGTCTGGCATACTTGTCTCCTTTATCGATGCCTAGTATCTCTCGTATGCCTGTATCAAATTTTTCTATATAAATCACAGGAGCATAGTACCAAATTTTTGGATTTAAAATCATCGACATCAATATCTGATCCGCATTATAACCATGATAAGAATCCTTCTTGGAGAGCTTACGCAAAAGCTCCGAGGAATAAGTGTTGACTGGTTTCATCCGACCACCAGCATCTTGAATGACGAGGTGACTAAAAACATCTGCATGGGTTTTAGGAATAGCGGTTTGTGCTAAAAAGGTTTCAATGTCAATTTGATTACTCACATCATGGGCTTGCGCAAAAATGGCTTGGTTAGCCAAAAAGAAAAAGAAAAACCCAATTAAAATCGTGGTTTTTCGATGCATTTTTCTTAATTTATGCCGTAAGGCACTAAAGCGGGTTCCCGGTAATATCAACATGAGCACCAACCCTAGATAGAGCAATCCATATCCGATGTAAGTCAGAATCGTCCCTAAATTATCATGGTTGACCGATAAGCGAGTTTCTTCTCCTTGGGGAGTAATAGAATACGAAGATTGAAAAAACTTGTACCCCCGATAGTGCAGAATATTATTCATAAAAATCTTAAAATCGAAATGCTCATCCTTTTCTGAATCATTGACGGTGATTTCACTAGCATAGGACATCGGGCTATTTGAACCGGGGTAACGCTCCAATTGAAAATCACGTAAAGCTACTTCAAAAGGCAATTTAATGTAGCGAGAACCATACGAAACCTTGTATTTCTTTCCGCCTAAATAAGTGGTCCCAACCCCATCTGTTGAATACTGCCTGCCCAAAATATCTAGTGTCTTGGTTTCTCCATTTGCCGTAAGGCGAACCCCTAGCTTGTCATTTGGAAAATATTCCTTCTCTTTTTTAGAAGCAATTCTGTACTTAAATTCTCCCCTTTGAGGAGGACTAGGTACAACAATATTAAGATCGCCAATTTTATACAAGGCCCGAAGCTGAAAATCTTGAATACTATCTGCGACGACTTCCCCATTGGCCTGTGTCGCCATCACCATAAACGTTCCACCTTTTGGCGACTTAATTTTTAATTTTCCATTTTCCGAAAAGAAATGAATACCCGGAATCTCTAAATTATCACTGAAAGAAATAGGCACTCCTTGAATAAAAATGACCGAATCTTTTTTGATGTAATAATCCGTACGCCCCCCCGTAGATTCCACTAAATGAAAATATTCCGCTCCATCATCTTTGGGTTTTAATTCCTTAATTGCATTGGGTACATAACTATCAAACGCCACTTGTACTGTACCGTCATCACTCTTCGCAGAAAAATGATTGTTTCCTATTTGACCCAGTAAAATAGGCTTTACAATTAAATCTTTTCCATTTTCATCCGCTACAGAGAGATAAATTTTTTCTGTCAAAAATTTACTCGAAGACTGCCCTTCCATGATGGACATCATACCCTCATAAGACACATATCGGGTCACCCAAGCGCCCACTAAAATCAATATGAAAGACAAATGGAAAGTCAAAACAGGCCATTTTTCCCGTCTATACAATCGAAACCTAAAAATATTCCCTGCGAAATTCAACACAAAAATACCCATAATCATCTCAAACCACCAAGCCGAATAGACCAATTTACGGGCAGTAGGAGTCCCATAGTCATTTTCGATAAAGGTCGCGACTGCCATCGTACCCGCAAATACTAGGAACAATACGCCCATTAATTTTGTCGAAAAAATAAGGCCTAAAATCTTTTTCATATTCATTTTTTGTAGCATCAAAGGTACTAACTTATCGTAACATAGCAATCCTTTGATAGTTCTTTGTGCATATACTCAATAAAAGAAAAAGGTCAATTGATTTACCATCTACGATGGTCAGCTTTTCCAATCCGTTTCCTAAAAAAAACACACGGTGTAATTAATTCCTATCTTTGTTGATAAAACACACTAAATGCCAGATTCATCCTTTTTCCAATCGTTTCAGAAGCTATCCAAACAAGAATGGCAAGAACTGCTCGGTGATGCCTCCAATCGCAACTTGACGCTTTCGCCGAACATAGAAGTGCCTGTTTTCATCCATGAAACCGATGCGTTAACACCGCCGCCCATCACTCAAAAAGGCGATAACGACTGGAATATTGTGGTCACTATAACTGTTAAAAGTGAAAAAGATGCCAATACGCAGGCATTACAAGCCTTAGAAGGGGGAGCAGATGAATTGATATTTGTACTAGCCAAGAAGGTTGACTGGAGCACCTTGTTGAAAGGTGTTGAATTGCCCATGATTCACACTTCGCTAGAAGTAAAAACTGACATCATGACCATAGTGGCTGATTTAGGGAAATACATTTCCCAAAAGGGCTGGGACAAAAACAAATTGAAAGGGAGTTTTTTACGCTCGTCAGGGACCTGGAGCCACAAAGATTTAAAACAATACCTAAAAGTAGCCAGTGCCGATTTTCCAAAGTTTTCCTTATTAAATTACATTCAGGATTCATCGATGAATCAAATAGATGCTTTTGTCAGACTATTTCAGGAGGTGGATAGTACACACAAGATAACAAAGGATAAAAATTTACGCTCCAAAATGAGGTTTCGCCTCCTTGCGGGAAAAAATATAATCAATACCATCGCGACTATTCGGGCATTCAAGTTAATCTGGCTGCATTACCTGAAAGAACACGGTCAACCCCTATTTTTACCAGATATTTCTGTAGTATTGGATACGAATGATTGGCACGAGGACGAGAATAAAAACCGAATATTGGCAACTTCACAAGCCCTTTCAGCGGTAATCGGTGGTTGCAATCACCTGATCATCCCTACGATACACCAAGGAAAGGTAGATACTTTTGCCGCAAGGCTCAACCGAAATATCTCGCATATCCTCAAAATGGAAAGTTACCTAGACCGTGTAGAAGATCCCGCAGCGGGTTCCAAAGTAATTGAAGCTGGTACGGAGGCTATTTATCAAGCATTTATAACAGATTGGTCTATCCCTCAATAGCCTTAACGAAGCGACAAGTCTTTCTCTTTATAGCCATTACCTTTTTGGCGCAAGCTCAGTCTTGCTATATACCTAAAATGCCATTCAGATGCTGGCACATTTTTAATTATATGACTTTCGTTACTTGAATAAATTTGGCTTAACCCAAAAAAACACTTATATTTGAGTATTATTTGTTGAAATAGCAGATGATATCAGATTTTCCCTTCTTTGTGCGTTATACAAGGTATACGTTAACAGATTTTCCCTTCTTTGTGCATTAAACGTATGGCATTTGAATGAGTCTATCAC
>CAYRVZ010000118.1:0-8378 GCA_964427815.1 uncultured Saprospiraceae bacterium
GGATTTTTACATAAACCAAAGAACGCTCACCTGTCCATAAAACCGCTGTTTTCGGTACAGTCAATTCCATTTTTTCTCCTTTAGATGACGACGTATGGATAATCCCCGACAAAAACATTTCTGGTTTAATCTGTCTCTTACTATTACGTATAGTCGCACGCACAGAAGCCGTACGGGTATCAGGCCGAATCAATGGATCAACAAAATTAATCACTGCATTAAAGGTTTTATTGGGAATTCCCGCTGCCGAAAACTTAACCTTCTGTCCGACCCTTACCTTGCCTAAATCATTTTCATACACATCAAAAACGGCCCACAATTTGGACAAGTCCTGTATTTCAAAAAGTACCGACCCAGCCTTTAAATAGTCAGCCACAGACACCTTTCTTTGGGTGACTATCCCGGAATATTCAGAATAAATATCAAAATTATCTTGTACTTTTCCTGATGTCAAAATTCGGTCAATTTGTCTATCCGATATTTTCCAATACCGAAGTTTATTTCTGGCTGCTTCTAAAAGAGCTGGAGTAATATCCTTTATTTTAGCGGCTTCTAATAGCTCCCGTTGAGCGGCAATCAAATCCGCGGAATAGATAGTCGCCACTCGGTCGCCCTTTTTAATACGTTCACCTGTAAAGCGCACATAAAGTTGCTCTATCCGCCCAGGAATATGAGCGACAATACTAGCAGTAGTGGTCTCGTCCGCTTGTACTTTTCCTGTCAACGCCAACCCATCTCCTGCGGTGTCACCTCCTACACCAACAATAGTTGTCGATATGCCCGAAAGTGTCACAGCATCTTGGGTCATTTCAAAAACTAATGGATTTTCATTTCCACCACCGCTCTCCAGTGGAATTAACTCCATGCCACATATCGGGCAATCGCCAGGTTCGTTTTGCCTAATTTGCGGATGCATCGAGCACGTATAAATGGTTTCTTCGGCGCTATCATGCTGATGTTCAGCACTTTGTATATCGGTAGCTGCTTTAGGAGATAGGAAATACCCCAAGGCGAATGCAGCGAATATCAAGCCTATAATTATGATTTTATTTTTCATTTTTATTCTTTTTTTCAAAACGTTATTATTTAACGCTCATAAAAATTAACTTTTAGGTTTTTAACTTTAGTTTATCAACCCAAAATGTATCCAATTGGCTTGCGCCAAAAACAATTTTACTTTTCCAATTTCTTCTTGAAGCTGGTAATTATAGAGCTGATCTTGCAGCTTCAATAGTTCATTAAACCTTTGACCTTTTGCACTATAAAAGGACAACAACATCTGAAAAGCAGACTCTGTCAATTTACTTTGCTCTTTTGCCAAATCTATCTGCAAGATGGCTTGCTCATAATCGGCTAGATAGATTTTCAACATAGACTTAATTTTTAATTCTAAAGCGTTTCGTTTATCCAAAAAAGCTTTTTGCTTTAAAATTTCTTCTTGATTTTTGGCATCGTATTTCTTCCGAAAAATAGGTACGGACATTTTAAACGTCGGCATCAACAAATCTCGTCCATTGTGCAAAGGGTCGGCATCCGTACGCTTCTGCACCAAACTATAACTTAGCCCTACACCAAAAGAAGGTTTTCCCGAAAGGTCATTCAGATGCTGCACCGCTTTAGATGCATCAATCATGGCATCTAGCTTTTTCAACTTTGGGTAATTTAAAGCAATTTTGGCGAAAGCACTATCCAATAATGCCAAATTCAAAATAGGTATTTGCGAAAGCTCAGCATCTACTATCACTACCCTATCTTCCGGCAATACTCCATCCCCAACGAGTTCAATAATCTGGGCTTGAAATTTACTTTTCTGTGCATCATAAATTTTTATTCTCTGCTCAATCTCCTTGCTCTTTAACTGAATTCTTAGGACATCTGAAGCGATGGCTTTACCACTTTCTATGCGTCCCAAAACCACTTGCTCCAAGCTATTATTTACCGTCTGGTTCTCTTGCAAAATAGCCTGTCGCCTCCCCAATAAATACAATTGATAATACGCAGTTCTAATTTGGTACTCCATATCCAATCGGGTCGCTTCAATGTCATCATACTTTGTTTTCGACATCGCAATGGCGACCTGTTCTTTTGCTTTCAGCGTACCTTTCCAAGGGAACATTTGCGATGCACTAACCGTAACAATCGGAGCGCCCAATCGAGTCTCCGTTCTCAAAATTGGCAAGCCCAAACCTACCTGTGGATCAGGCAATTCTCCTACTTGATCTTTGACCTTCTGCGCGGCTTCATATTCTAATCTCACCGCATTTAACTTAGGACTATTTTTCACTGCTGCTTGCAACAACTCATTGATTGTCTGTGACTTAGCAACAACGCTAACAAACAATAATAGCCACATTATATTTATTTTTCTAATCATTATTTACTTTTTTGGGAGCTAAAAGGTTACTTTTCATCAGGCGTTGGATTCTAAAATCAGACTCCTTCCACAAAGCATATAACACTGGAACTGTAAACATCGTAATCATCTGCAAGAGCATCCCACCAAAACTCGGAATCGCCATCGGCAACATAATATCGGAGCCACGACCCGTAGAAGACAACACAGGGAGCAACGCCAAAATAGTTGTGGCGGTTGTCATCATCGCTGGCTTCACTCGACGTTTCCCTCCTTCAACGATGGCATCTCGAATCCCACCTATAGTAGTAGGTTGGTTCCGCTTAAAACTATCTTGCAAAAATGTTGCTACTAAAACTCCATCATCAGTCGCAATACCAAACAATGCCAAAAAGCCAACCCAAACCGCCACGCTCAAATTAATCGTCTTCATCTGAAACAAATCCCGCATATTCATTCCAAAAAAGTCCACATCTAAAAACCAGTCTTGACCATACAACCACAACAAAATAAATCCACCAGAAAATGCCACGAAGACACCCGAAAAAACCATCAAAGAAGTCATCACCGACTTGAATTGAAAATATAGTATTAAAAATATCAATCCCAATGCTATCGGTACTACAATCGCCAGCCTTTTGTTAGAACGAATTTGTTGCTCATAATTTCCTGCAAACTTGTAACTCACGCCTGCTGGAACTTTCAACGCGCCAGATTCAATTTTTTTCTGTAGATAAGCCTGTGTATTCTTTACCACTTCCACTTCGGAATAACCGGTCTCTTTATCAAATAAAACAAAACCCTGCAAAAAGCCATCTTCACTTTTAATGGCTTGTGGTCCTTGTTCATATTTAATTTCAACCAAATCTCCCAGCAAGACCTGAGCTCCTGTAGGCGTAGAAACATAAATCCGTCGTAGCTTATCAGGACTATCTCGAAGTTCTCTTGGATAGCGCAGGCGGATGCCATACCGCTCTCGGCCTTCCACCGTACTAGTCATCACCAAGCCACCAATAGCTGCTTGAATCTGATTTTGCACATTGGCAACGGTTAAACCATATCTCGCCAAATTATCACGATTAATGTCCAATATTAAATAGGGTTTACCGACAATTCTTTCCGCAAAAACGGCTGACTTCTTGACACTTTTTACTTCTTTTAGGTGTTTTTCTAACGCTAACCCAAAAGACTCAATCGTCTGTAAATCAGGCCCTTTGACTTTAATTCCCATAGGTGCCCGCATACCCGTTTGGAGCATTACTAATCGAGTTTCGATGGGCTGGAGCTTGGGGGCAGAAGTCAACCCAGGCAATTTAGACGCTTTAACTATTTCATTCCAAATATCATTTGGAGATTTAATATGCTGTCGCCAATTTCTAAAATATTGTCCGTTCTCATCTGGAATGAGTTGTCTATCCTTATTGCGTACATACTCACCTTCATCATCCACTTTAAATCTGATTCGATGCCCATTTTCGTCAGTTTTGAATTCTGATTTATAAAGAATCACATTTTCATACATAGACATCGGAGCCGGATCTAACGCACTGCTGATACGCCCTGCCTTTCCGACAACGGTTTCTACTTCTGGAATAGAAGTCACCGCCATGTCCAACGCCCGTAGATTAGCGACGTTTGCCTCCATCCCAGAGTGCGGCATAGCAGTGGGCATCAACAAGAAAGAACCTTCATCAAGTGCTGGCATAAATTCTTGTCCCGTATTTTTTGCAATTTGCAAGCCCCAAATCACTAGCCCAACGACCATAGCAAGGAATAGTATTTTTATTTGCATTAAAAATCGTAAGATACTTTCGTAAAAATAAATCACGATATAAAAGAAGCCTATCAATACGCCGACAATTAATGATACAAACAAGAAATTTGTCGTAAGACTACGGGTCACACCCAATGGCATCCATACCTTGGCCAAAGACCAACCCACTACCAAGGCATAAATAATATTTTTAAAAACATCAAAATAGAAGAAGTATTTTCCCTCTCGGTAAGTCTTCAAAAACTGAGCAATCATTCCCGTAAGGGCTATCAAAATACCTAGCGATCCCCAAAAAGAATATTGTGTAAATAACAAGAAAACACCTAACAAAAGCAGCAAAATATTCATTCCATATTTTACTCGTACATCTGTGTTTTTTCTGCCAAATAATTGAGTGGCCAAAGGCGGAACAATGGTAATAGCCACAATAATAGAAGCTAACAAAGCAAAGGTTTTTGTAAAAGCCAACGGTCTAAATAGCTTACCTTCAGCGGCTTGCATCGTAAAGACCGGTAAAAAACTAACAATCGTCGTCGCCACCGCAGTAATAACAGCCCCAGCCACTTCGGTTGTTGCATTGAATATCGTATCGCCAATAGGCTGGTCAGGGGGGGCTTTTTCCAGATGAGTATTCATGCTTTCCGTGAGCACAATACCCATATCCACCATGGTGCCAATGGCAATCGCTATTCCTGAAAGGGCCACAATATTTGCATCAACGCCTAGATACCGCATGGCAATAAACACCATCATCACCGCTACTGGCAAGGCACCCGAAATCAATATCGAAGCCTTTAGATTCAACAACATCAACATTACTACAATGATTGTAATCAACACTTCCAGCGTTAAGGCTTCTTCAAGCGTTCCAATGGTTTCGTTGATTAATTGGGTACGGTCATAAAAAGGAACAACAGTCACCTGAGAGATTCTGCCATCCGCTAATTTTTTTGTCGGAAGACCGGATGCCAACTCATCAATTTTTAATTTTACTTCATTGATGACCTCTAATGGATTCGCTCCATAGCGAGCAATAATGACCCCACCAACGGACTCAACGCCAGATTTATCAAGCACCCCACGCCGAGTGGCTGGACCTACATTGACTACCGCAATATCTTTGATTCTAATAGGCACATTATCCTTGACTCGTACGACACTTTTCTCAATATCTTCAATGGAATGAACATAGCCCAAACCACGCACAAAATATTCCACCATATTTATCTCTAAGGTTTGTGCTCCTATATCCAAGTTGCTTTCGCGAATAGCCTTCATCACTTGCGCCATGGTCACACCATAGATGCGCATTTTATCTGGATTGACATCGACTTGATACTCTTTGACATGCCCACCGATAGAAGCCACTTCCGATACTCCTTTGGCGGCCGACAGTCCATATTTTACATAGAAATCTTGAACAGAACGTAACTCATCCAAATCCCAACCTCCTGTGGGCTTTCCTGCTTCGTCGCGCCCTTCGAGGGTGTACCAAAAAATCTGTCCCAAAGCCGTAGCGTCTGGACCCAAAGTGGGTTTTACACCTTGCGGCAAAAGATTAGCTGGCAAAGAATTTAATTTTTCCAAAATCCGGCTCCGGCTCCAATAAAACTCTATATCATCCTCAAAAATGACATAAATTGAAGAGAATCCAAACATGGAATTGGAGCGTACATTTTTTACGCCAGGAATCCCTAAAAGCGTGGTAGTCAATGGATAAGTGATTTGATCTTCTACATCTTGGGGCGACCTTCCCATCCATTTGGTAAAGACGATTTGTTGATTTTCACCGATATCTGGGATTGCATCTACGGAGACTGCATCCCTTGGCAACCAGTCTATTTTGAAATCAAAGGGTGCGGAAACAATACCCCAACCTACAAATAAGAACAGGAGTAACCAAGCAACCAGTTTATTATCGATAAAAAATCGAATTAAATTATTTAGCATTTTAACATTTTTATCTGTGATAAGACATCAGCCAAGATGATTTGGATGTTTTGTAAATCTACAAGCCAAACTGACTTTAAATCATACTCAAAACCCCATATATCAAGTACTGACATACAGAAATACGCCTTACTAAATCGTAAGGATCAAGACAAAAATTCTAAATAAGGAAAGATTGAAAGCGCACTTGAAAGTCGCTTTCGGGTGGTGGTTCCGCTAAGGCAAAGTCCACGGCTTTCGTTGGTACAACAAGAATTGGCGCAACATAACAATGAACATAGGCTACAATAAAATGAATCTGTGGTACTGTTAAATCCGCAAAATCCATAGACAACAGGTCGTTATCAGATTCCATCAAAATGGTCTCATTGTGACAACAATTGTTATCATCTTGCTCCATAGACATGCCTTTGTGATTCGGGCATTCGGTCATAGCTTCTTTGGAGTGACAAGACTCCGCTTCTCCAAAAAAGGAAACTGATTTCAGCTCATTTTGACAATAATGCATATCCACCATATAGCCCGTCGATGTAAATAACACCACGAAAGCGAGCATAAAAGCGATACTGCGATATAGCAAATTGTTTTTCATCACTACAAATATAACTGTTTTTTGGAAAATTTGTTTTAAAAAATAAAAACAAATTCTTCGGTATGTTTTGAACTGCTCAACTATTCAACAGAGGAAAAATAAAAAGTTACTTATTAATAATAGGTGTCAAATCAATATGCTCATCAATTAAAGATATGGCTTTTTTAACCTTCCATGGGGTTCGGGTATTGATTTTCACTTCTATTTGGCTAATCTTGATGACGGTTCCGTATGTATCAAGAGGCGTAATGATGACTGGAATTTTTCTGCTGTTTATAAAAGCCAATACCTCTGGACTAAATTCTCTTTTCTTATTCGCATGCAAAACGGTCAAAGCTATACCCACGATAGCCGGATCTTCAAAATCAGACTCTAGTGTCTTGATGGCATCTTCAATACGTCCATAACTAATAATTAATAAAAAGTTTTCTTTACTATGGTGTTCTTCTTGATTTATCAAAGATCCTGGCAATAGGTCTTTTACACGTCTATCCAATTGTTCTGGATACATAATAACCTTCCCTTGGATTGCATCTGCAACCGTCGAAAGAATGGGATAAGAAAGTGTTTTATCGTAGGGCACACAGCCCAATAATGGAATGCCCATTTGGTCTAATTTTTTACCGACCAATCTTTTGACCTTATCTATTTTCAGGGGCAGCACCTTATTAATAATCACACCAATAATAGGCACGTTGGCTTCTCTAAACAAAGCTAAAGACAAATTTAATTTATCAATGGTATTCCCAATACCCCCTTCGACAACCATAATAACAGAAGCATTTATTAATTTGGCTACTTCTGCATTACTCAAATCTACTACGCTACCAACCCCTGGGTGACCCGTCCCCTCATAAATAACCATATCATATTCTGTGTGCAATTCTTCTGCTGCCTCCAAAATATCTTTTCTATACTGGTAGTTTTCTGGATGTTCTAGATAAGCGGTCGTTGCACCCTTTCCTAATATTACGGGACTGTGCACATTCGATTCAATTTTAAAATCCATATATTGAGCAAATAAAACAGCATCTTTATCAACTTGCAAATTTTTTAAATCCACAAATTCTTGACCCACGGGCTTGCAATATCCTACATGCACCCCAGCTTTTTTCATCGCTGCAACCAAGCCTAGCGTTGAGGTTGTTTTGCCAACATGCTGGCTAGTTGCTGCTACGTAAATTCTTTTCCTCATGATATAAGTTTTTTTGCAAGGTAAGCAGATGTTTTGACTCTACCAAATTGGTCGAATATCTATTGCCTGTATAGCATTTTCTAAAAGTTGAAACTTTTAGAAAGTGCTATATTAACCACGCCCGAAGGAACGCATCATTTTCAAAAAAAAGCAATTTAAGGGGATAGTTCGCTTAAACCGACTGGTGTGCATATAGTTGATGATATCTGCTTTGTTCATCTTCCAACAAAGCTTCATGGCTACCCACTTCTAGGATACGTCCTTTTTCTAACACAACGATTTGATCCGCCTTTTTGATGGTACCCAGTCGATGTGCTATAATGACAGAGGTCCTTTGTTTTATGATTTTGGTTATGGCCAATTGAATGACCGCTTCGGTGGAAGGATCTATGGAGGAGGTCGCTTCGTCTAATATTAAAATATCCGGATTAACGACCAATGCTCGCACAAAAGAAATCAATTGTCTTTGTCCAGCAGAAAGATTGCTGCCTCGTTCCATGACTTCAAATTGATA
>CAYRVZ010000119.1:0-8372 GCA_964427815.1 uncultured Saprospiraceae bacterium
TAAAATCAAAATCACTCCTGACTCTATCATCATTCTAAATCCTTTTCAGAAAAAATGGATGGGCGGCACTTTATCCGAAATTGCGAATACGTTTGGTGTCCCGCCCAAATTCTCGATTATTCAGGATATGATTTTGGGCAACCCCATGATTGTGACTCGCCAAAATAGTAACAGTGTCCTCGAAAATAAAAAGTATAAATATACGGCACATGATACGCATTGGCTCAATCATTTTTGGCTAGACCCCATCAATGGTCGGCTCGTCAAACAATATCTAAAAGATAATCACACCAAACAAAGAATCGTTCAAGAAATCTCCGAATATAAAAAACTTGAATCTGGCACTCTTTTCTCCTTTTTCCGTACATTAGAGCTACACACGCTACAAAATGGTCAAATTGATATTAGAATTGATACGAAAAAAGTGGTATGGAACCAACCCAGAGCCATCCATTTTTCCATCCCCGCGCACTATGAACAGGTGGAGTAAGATTGGGTTTCTATTCTTTTGTTTGCTTATTTTCGTACAAACCGTAGAGGCGCAATCACGTGTCAAAAATCTTCGTCAACGGAGTACTGCCCTTCGAAAAGAAATACGTGCTACTTCAAGCATGCTCAAAAAGACCAAGAAAGAAAAAACGCAAGCACTCAATCGGTTGCTTGCCCTCAATGTTCAAATAAAATCTAGAACAGAACTAGTCGATGCACTCGTCTTAGAAGTGGACTCACTCAATACGCGTATTTTTCAAAATACAGAAATTGTTGATGTTTTGTCGAAAGACCTAGAAAGCCTAAAGATAGAATATGCGAAAATAATGCAAAATACACTTCGCTATAAGTATAATAAATCCCCATTATTATTTTTATTTTCGGCCGATAGTTTCAATCAAGCTTTTAAACGCTGGCTTTACCTCCGACAGTACAATCGCTATCGAAGTCAACAAGTAGAGATGGTGGCCGCAACTTCCAGAATGCTTCAAAAAAAAGTCGATGACTTATCCACCGAACGAAATCGAATGGAGCTTCTTCTTACTTCCATCCAGTCCCAAAGTAACTTACTTGAAAAAGAAAAATCCATCAAGTACTCCTTGGTAAAGAATCTGAAAAAAAATGCCAAATCCCTCCGAAAAAAAATAGCCCAAAGGGAACGAGAACAAAAAGCACTCAACAGCCAAATCTCTTCCATGATCGCAAACGCAGAACGCAAATCAGAAAGAAAAAAATCCTCCAAAAAAATAAAAACAAAACCTGAAGTAATCAGCACTTTTCATCGAGCCAGAGGAAAATTGTCTTGGCCTGTTGATGGATATATCACAGGTTTTTTTGGGAAACACCCCCACCCTTCCGCTCCAAAAGTCATGATAGCCAACAATGGCGTGGATATCCGAATCAATGGAGATGCTACCGTCAAGGCAGTCTATCAAGGAGAAGTGATGGCTATAGAAGGATTTACCGGAAATGGGCTAACCATCTTAATTAAACACGGTCAATACTACACGCTTTATGCTAACTTATCCCAAGCCCTCGTGCAAGTAGGGCAAAAAGTAAATACTTTCCAACCCATCGGAATTGCAGCCAAAGACAGTAAAAATTACCCGACTCTACACTTTGAACTTTGGAAAGGGAAAGTAGCGTTGAATCCTGTGCGCTGGTTACGAAAATAGGGCAATAATTGAACACATTGGCGTAGCGCCCTTTCCAGTTGGATCGAATAATTCTGAGCCATCAAAACATAATGCTTCTTGGTGGGCTCCGCGAAAATCCATAAAATTTCCTTAATTCCCTTCACATTTCAGGTATTTTCCACATAGGACTTCGATGGTTCGATGGGCATTATTGAAGGCGGCAATAATAGATCCGCCTGCTTTTCCAAACAGTAAATCACCACAAAGGAACATGCCCTTTATTTCTGTTTCCCCAAACTTGTCAATAATCGGCAACCGTTCTTCATGAGTAATACCCGCAATCCGTAAAAAATTCTCGGGGGTCGTTCCGCCCAACGCATAGACAATTCTGTCGTACGTGCGTGGCTCCATTTCTTTAAAATGAACAATGGCCTTTTTGTCCTCCGAAATGGTGACAGACTCAATATTCGAATTTCTAAAAACGTGCACATTGGGCTCTTGCTCTAGCTCTATCAGACGTTTCTTATTAAAATCATTGGGTCTATGGAAGGTCGCCCCTCGATATGCAATATCAACATCATTACCATCTTTATGTAAATACTGCACGTATTCTGTGGCAGAATCGCCTCCCCCAACGACTAAAATACGCTCTCCTTCTGCCTTAAAAGAAGTAATATCAAAATGTGTTTTCTTTCTTAGTTTTCTAGGTAATTTATACTCCTTTGGTCTGTTGGGTCCTCCAAAAATCCCAATGGCAATGGCGACTATTTGGCTTTTGTATGCACCTTTGTTTGTCTGGATCTCAAACCTATATTCCTCGTCTGATAGGCTAATAATTTTACTCACTTCTTCTTTGTAATGAATCGGCACATCCGTCTTGTTCAAGGTCTCTTCAAAGAAAGCTAAGGACTCTTCTTTATCCATATCTGAAACACTCAGTACCCCTTCACAGACAGTCGGAAGCCCCTTATAATTGGCAGCCACTAACTTATCATCAGCATATAGAGACCGGAGTGTCCATGAGTGACTCTCTGCCTTTTCAATAATTAAAATTTGCTCTTTGGAAACTCCAGCAGCGAGCGCTTCGACAGCTAGTGCTATCCCTGATGGTCCTGCCCCTATAATGACTAAACTATACATACTTTCATTTTGCGCATACCAAACGCAGCGTGGGTTAAAAAGTTTATTAAACATTACTGCGGTAATCATGTTATAAAAAATCGGATGACCATTGTCTCCAATTTTTTTTGATCCTGCAAATTTTTTTTAGACATGAGTTTACACGATTTAATCAAATCAAAATCTGCCACTATCGTAGATGTAAGAACTCCCGAAGAGTTTCAGACTGGACATGTGCCCTACTCTATCAATATCCCTTTAGACACCATCGCTCAACAAACCGACCGCTTAAAAGGTTTTAGCAAACCCATCATCCTTTGTTGTCGCTCGGGCAATCGCAGTAGTCAGGCCTTGTCCCAATTAAAAGCTAAAGGCTGCGACCAGGTATTTGATGGGGGCCCTTGGAAAGATGTTTATTTGCATCGGTTGTAGTTTTTTTGGTTCAACGGTTTCCGAAACCTTGATCAGCTATAGCGTAATCTAATAAAATTCATCACTGCCGATTAAAACTTGGGCTTGGGAAACATTTTAAAGATAGGATGGAAGCGATCCGGTCAAAACCAACTACAAATTATGCCACAAGCAACTGCGGCATTTAAAGATTCTGTTTTACTGCTTGGATGATTAGGGATAGTCACTATTTCGTCAGCCATTTGCTTGGCTTCTGTCGAAAGTCCGTGACCTTCATTGCCTATCATCAAGATAACAGGTTGCCTATTTCTACTTATTTTTTTAATAGATTTTCCATTCATATCCGTCGCCCAGAGTTGAATATCTTCTTTTTTTTGCGCAAGCGAATCCAAATCCATGACTGACAATTGCAATCGAAAGATAGAAGACATAGAGGCTTGAATGACTTTGGGGTTGTAAAAATCTACACAACCTGGAGAGGCAATTACCTGTGGCACACCAAACCAGTCTGCAATCCGTAAAACAGTCCCCATATTGCCAGGATTCTGGATATCTTCTAAATAAATAGCCGATAACCCGCTATCCAAAGCATTTATTTCTGAAATCAAATTGGGCTGTTTAGCAATAACCATTACTTCCGTTGAAGACTTTAGCGCGCTGATTTTCTTCATGCTCTTTTCGGAGACGATGGTTATTTTTTTTGCAAGTTCATTATTCAAATTTTGTTTTCTCTCCCAACTTTGTAATGCCAAAACATGTACAATTTCAATTTGTGCTTCTTGCAGGATATCAGAAGTCATCTTCTGTCCCTCTACAAAGAAGACCTTTTCTCTTCGCCTATTTTTTAGCTGATGGAGGCTTCTGATGTACTTTTCAAGGATTTTGCTGAGCATTCATGACTATTTAAGGGAAGATTAACGCAATTGGTATCCTTTTCCTATTAGAAACCCGTTAAAGAAATGTAAAAGTAGGGCTTTGGGTATCACCAAACAAAAAATTCGTTCTACTTTTGTTGTTCGCTTACGCAAAAATGCAGAATTTGAAATATAAACCTAATTTACTTATTGGATTCTTACTCCTCACGTTTGGACTTGGTCTGTTATCAAGCTGTGGTACGGTCAGGTATCTGGATGGAGAGCAACGTTTTTTGAAAAAGAATAAAATCTATCTCAAAGATGCGCGTAACATCGAAAATAAGTCCGAACTTAAAAGTGACCTTTCGAGGGTATATGCCTTGCGGCCAAATCGAAAATTTATGTTGATACCAAGACGATACTTCTATTACAGAATACAGCAAAAATCGGATACAACCAAAATCAATCATTGGTTCTTAAAGCATATAGCTGAACCGCCTGCAATAGTAGATACGACGTTAATCATGAAAACAGAAAATAACTTAAAACTTCTATTAGCTAAAAAAGGTTATTTTGATGCCGAAGTAACCTCCAAAACAAAAAAGAGACTTCGGAGACGATCTATAATTAAATATTATGTCTCCCCAAACAGCCAAACGAAATTGGATTCCGCCTTCTTAGTCTGTCCTGACACAGTCATCTACGACCTCTTGATGAGTCGAAAGCAAGAAACATTCTTAAAACCAGGAGTCCCACTTAGTGAAAAAAACTACTCTGCTGAAGTTCAAAGAATCGTCCGACTGCTCCGTAATAAAGGCTATGCCAAATTTAACCCTTCACATATTGCTCAATTAGCCGTCGATACTACTGGACAAAAGACAATAGCAAGGCTAGAAATCTACTTAGAAAAAAACCAACCTCACAAAACCTATAAAATAGGAAATATAAACATTTATCATCAGTACAACTTCGCCAATCAAAAACAAACCCAAACGGATACCATCATTAATGATATAAAGTTTATGCCTATTTCTTTCGAAGTCAAACCAAAAGCTATTGTACCAAAAGTAAGCATCCAAAGAAACGAACTCTACAACATTAATGATATTGAGGAGACACAAAAGTTATTGAGTAAATTGAATTTTTATCGCTCTGTAAACATCGCCCAAAAAACATCATCGGATGATTCTACAAAAATAGATATCAATGTTTTTCTATCCCCGAAGGATAAGATGTCCATTGGATACCTATTAGAATTTAACAACTCCAATATTGGGAGTGCTGGACAGGCAGGTTCATTTTTAGGAATGGGGGGTAATATTAATTTTGCCCATCGTAATATTTTTGGCGGATCGGAATTATTACAACTAAACTTAGATGCGGGAATGGATATTAGTTTAAAAAATGCAGAGATAAACTCCTCCAATTTTTCCTTGAATGGAAATGTATTTTTTCCAAAATACATTAACACAATTCCTTTTATAAATTTAGGTAAATTGTTGAAATACAGAAGGTTAGATGGATTTTTTAAAAATGTCCAAAAATTTTCGCAATCCCAATTTTCGGGCGGCTTCACTTATATTAACATCCCCACCTTTTACACCTACCAGTTATTAAAATCTAATATTGGAATTAATTATTATGGAAAAAATGGCAGCAAACTAAATGTAAACAATATTGGAATTGATTATTTCAACCCAAGCCCAGGACCTTCCTTCCAAAAGATAATTGATAATTTTCCTTACCTACAACGAAGCTTTAAAAAGCAATTATTTACTGGTTTTGTATTCAAGAATGTAAGTTATTTTTCTAGTGGCATTCCGAATCATCGAGGTTCCACGTTTCAATGGGGCGGCAACTTTGAAGTGTCAGGATTAGAAATGCTTCTTATCAATAAAACTTACAACCTATTGAAAAAGGAAGACGAGGTGTTTAGACTGGGCCGCGGGAAAAATATAACAGACTATTCTAAATTTTTAAAACTAGAACTACAGACAACCCTAAAACAAAAACTAACATCCAGCCAACTCATCGGTGCTCAATTTCGAGTAGGAGCGGCGCTACCCCTTGTAGATACGAAGTCGATTCCTTATGTGGCTCAGTTTTATGCAGGCGGACCCAATTCTATAAGAGGCTGGGCCATTAGAGAATTAGGCCCTGGTGGTTTTCAAGATGCCATTTCTTCCAGCCCGACCTATAACCAACCCTACTATCAAAGTGGAGATATTAAAATAGAAATGATTTCGGAATGGCGATTTGACGTATTTTGGATTTTCAAAGGCGCTTTCTTTTTAGATGCTGGAAATGTCTGGACATTAAAAACCGATCCTGATAGACCCACCGGTCATTTTACAAAAGATTTTTATAAACAGATAGCAATTGGTACTGGATTTGGCTTAAGAATGGATTTATCCTTTTTCATTCTTCGGGTAGATATGGGTTTAAAAATGCGCAATCCATTTCCTAACGAAAATGATTATTATTGGCTAAACTACGGGGGTGGTTTTCGAAAAGTCTCACTAGGGGATGACTTTAATTATAATATTCAGGTGGGCTATCCTTTTTAAGGTGCTTAATACACAAGTGAAAGTGAATTTTGCAAGAAATTGAAGAATTGTCCTATTTCATATCCATCCATTAAGGCATGGTGTACTTCCACTGAAATAGGGATCATCAATTTGCCCTTATTTTCATAATGTTGACCAAAGACAATTTTGGGTACAGAGTCATTGGTTTTGAAGTTTCGTGGATGCTTAATACCTTTGAATGAAACCCAAGGAAGACTAGAATAATGAATCATGTATAATTCATCATCTTTGTCTAATAGCCTTTCTTGCGCAATGGCTTTCGCAATGGCTGCTTGTCCCGCTTTTTCAAATTCAAATGCGCTATCAAAATTGTCAAAATACGCAAAGCAAAAGGATTTATCTGGTTTTAAGACGGTTGATCCCGCCAAAACCTCTTCATAAATATACACCTCCTCCCCCACTATTCTGTAGCGAAAAGCTTCTAAGTCATTGACGACTTGGTGAATTTCAAAGAGCATATTCAAAAAGAACGAACGCCCTTCTTTTTTGCAAAAATGCACTAAACCAGTCACCTCGATCTCAGCCGTGACCCCAAAAAAAGGATCGTCAAAGTCTTTATAAAAATGAAAGGTATCATGCCTATGCCACGACTTTAGATCAAGTTTTCTATGCTTGACCACTCCTTATCTCACCCACAAGTACACCAAAACCAATGCTATTGCTGTAACGATTAACGCTACTGTAAAAAATTTCTTACTATCTCTAGCGTCCATTTCTTTATATTGAGCAGGATTGGTACTCGGGCTTTTAGTCTTCTTAAACTTTCTTCTTTTTTTTCTTGCCTTTACCATGAATTTGGGTTTTAGTTACTTAAATTGGGTCACAAGTTAGGGTTTTTATTTAAAACTGCTAGTTTTCATAAAGGGTTTCTATAACATATTGCACAAATAAGTGAAGCCTCATATATCCTTTATCTATTTGTGGGCTTTTGCATTAAGTTTATACCAAAAGCAACTAGTTACGGAATAAACTGTTCTAAAAGCAAGTATTACTTTCACTAACGTATTCACACCTTTCGCGAAATAACTAAAATGGACAACCCATATATCTTTACGTTTAAAACAGATCTCTCCAATATACCTATCCCCTTAACACTCAACAATCCATACGGGACATTCTTGCCCAAAATCGCCAAAATCGCTGCACAAGAATTTCAGGATTTTATATCTGAAGAATCCAAACAATGGGAACATGATTTCTTACTAGAAAATGGCAAAATGTTTGGCGTTCTAGTTGTTCAAACTATAGATAACGCTCTTCGTTTTTTAGGAACCATTTCTGGAAAAATGTTTAAAAATGACAAATGCGACAAATTCATTCCGTCCGTATTTGATAATGCTACTGACGATTTCTTTATAGACAAAGGGATGGCAGCATTGAGTAAAATGAGTCGTCAAATTAATCATACTCAGGATGCATCTGAAGTTATCCTCCTAAAGAAAATAAGGAAAAATAAGTCGATTGCCTTGCAACAACAGCTTTTTGAGCACTACCATTTTTTAAATCTATCGGGTCAAAAGAAAAATTTATTGGACATTTTTGCGCAAGCTTCATCTGGGTATCCACCTGCAGCAGCGGGAGAGTGTGCGGCACCAAAACTATTCCAATATGCAATTCAGAACCAACTAAAACCTATCGCTTTGGCTGAATTTTGGTGGGGGGCGACCATCAAAGATAAAACTAGAACACACAAAGTATTTTACCCTGCCTGTAAAAATAGATGTCGCCCAATTTTAGAATACATATTGGAAGATACAACACTCTATGAAAAAGGG
>CAYRVZ010000120.1:0-8358 GCA_964427815.1 uncultured Saprospiraceae bacterium
AAAATTACGGGCTAACTCCAAATAACCAATTGCAGGCGGGCATTTAGCATCTACGCTATCCACTCATTTTGATGATGGTATCGAAGGTGACGCCATTGACTCCACTAGCTCTTTACCAAATATTTGCGTCTTAGCATACCCCGTCATCTCTTTGAATGATGAATACACACACTGGGGTTCTAGGCGGTTTCTTTTGGGCCCTACACCCAAGGCTGAAGATATTGAATTTTTATCTTCCCAAAATCATGTGCAACCTCAAACACCGCCTACTTTTATTTTTTCAACCAGTGATGATAAATCAGTGCCCGTGCAGAATAGTGTAAACTATTACTTAGCCCTACGAAAAATGGGTATTCCTGCTACTTTACATGTTTTTGAACATGGACCTCATGGGGTGGGCCTTGCGGAAAATGATACCACTTTGGTGCAGTGGAAAAAACTTTTGGAAAATTGGTTGATCCAGTGGGGCGTTTTTGAGAAGCAGCCCAAATAAGCACAAAACAAATGGTTTGTCGTCTGCTAACTATCGATTGTTTGTCGTTTTTACAGCTGACTCCACTTGGCTATACATATAATAGCATTATGCTATACATATAAGAAAATAAAAATGTGTGTATAATTGCACAAAACGAAATTTACTTATTCCATTAACCAACTTATTCAAAAAAAAACTGCCTCCAAAAAGGAGGCAGTTGTTATCAAAGACTATGTCAGCTATAAAGCTTTCATTTGGTTTAGTATTCGTCCTCATTAAATAAGAAATCGTCTTTGCGGGGATAATCCGGCCAAAGAGCTTCTATATCTTCAATCATTTCATCCTCAAATTCAATTTCCTGAAGGTTTTGGATGACAATTTCGGGAACTCCATTTCTGTATGCGAAGTCAATCAGCTCGTCTTTAGTCGCTGGAAACGGAGCGTCTTCAAGATGGTTTATTAATTCTAATGTCCAAATCATTTACTGTGGGTTAACAGTTAAAAAAAAACTTAGCGTCGATATTCTTCTAAGCCAAATTGCCCATGCTAAAAAGCTTTTCTAAGGCGTGCAAAAGTAAGGTAAAAAAATACTAAGATGCAAGTAAAACCAAAAAAAAAATAATCGGCTTCACAAACACACCACTAGATGCCTACAGAATAAGCATTGCATCACCATAGCTATAGAACTTATACTTCTTTTTGATGGCTTCTTGGTATATCTCTTTCGCAAATTCTTTTCCTGCAAAGGCAGAAATCATAATAAATAAGCTAGAAGACGGTAAATGAAAATTGGTAATCAAGGAATTCGCAATTTTGAATTCGTACGGTGGGAAAATGAATTTATTTGTCCAACCTTCTGCTGCGTTCAACGTCAAAGTCGCTGAAACTGCAGACTCAATGGAACGCAGCACAGTGGTTCCAACGGCACAAACACGTTTCTCCCTTTCTAAAGAAGTGTTAACTTTCTCTGCGGTATCCTCTCCTATCTTGAAATATTCCGCTTCCATCTTGTGCTTTGAGAGGTCTTCAACATCAATGCTCCTAAACGTCCCCATACCCACATGCAAGGTAACCTCTGTAAGTTCAACCCGGTTAATTTCAAGGCGTTTGAGTAGGTTCGTACTAAAATGCAGACCCGCAGTAGGAGCAGCGACGGCACCCACTTCTTTAGCATAGACCGTTTGGTAACGTTCTTTGTCCATTGATTCTACTTCCCGATTGATATACTTGGGCAAAGGGGTTTTACCGAGTGACTCTACGACGTCCATAAAAGGAATTTCATCATCTCCTTCATAGAAAAAACGTAATGTTCTTCCTCTAGAAGTCGTGTTATCCATTACTTCTGCCATCAATTCGACATCAGATTTGGGGCTGGTGAAGATCAATTTATTCCCGACACGAATTTTTCTTGCTGGATCGACCATTACGTCCCACAGGTTGCTTTTGGGGTTTAGCTCCCTAAGTAAAAACACCTCAACATCCGCACCCGTCTTTTCCTTTATTCCATTTAATCTTGCTGGAAATACCTTCGTATTATTAAACACCATGGTATCCCCTTCTTCAAAATATTCAAGGACGTCTTTAAACTTTCTATGCTCAATCTTCCCAGTATCTCGATGTACCACCATTAACTTGGATTCATCTCTTACCTTAGAAGGATATTGTGCTACTAATTTCTTTGGCAATTCAAAGTTAAATTCAGATAGTTTGGTTCTCATATATGCTTTTTCGTTTTAGCCTGCAAAGATACTAGTTTAAACACTAGAATACAGGCTTTAGAGTGTTTTTATTTATAGACAGGTATATATAACTATCAAAACACTTGATTAGTTTTGCGCATCATCATTTTTTTAATCAAATAAATTCTATCCCTATCTAATAAACAATTTTAGCTATATTTGCACTCGTTTTGCGCAAGCAAACTTAAACCTTGAAAAGAAAAGCATGAAAAAGCATTTAATTATTGGGTTAATGACGATTGTAAGCCTTTTTGTGTTTACAGGATGTATTGACTTCTTGGAGGATATCACCTACCACAGAAATGGCTCTGGTTCCTATAAGTTCACGATGGACGCTAGCGCCATTGGCGAATTAGTCAAAGGGATGGGAGATGAAGCAAAACCAGAAGGCATGGGCGGCATAGGGGACATGGGCAAGGCTTTTGAAGAGATGGAAGACAAGTTGAAAAATGTCCCAGGTATCTCTAATTTTAAATCCCTTAGCGATACAATAAACTATCTCTTTGGTTTTTCTTATGATTTCAAAAATGCGACTGCACTTAATGCCGCTATGCAGCAGCAAGATCCTAAGGAATCTGTCCAGACTATGTTTTCAGGTAAAAAACGCAAATTAGCCCGCTCTAATAACGGCGGGATGGCGGATGTATTCAAAAATGAATTAAGTGGAGAAGGAGATGAAAATATGGAGATGGCTAAAGGCTTTTTAGAGGATATGAAACTAAGAACTGTCTATCATTTTGACCGAAAGGTAAAATCCTCCTCTAATGAAAATTCACTCATTTCTCAGGATAAAAAAGAAGTCACCATCGACTATTACTTCTTCAAACCCGAATTAAACAAAGGAGATGAGGGTATCGGTACCACCATCAAATTAAAATGCTGGTAACAGCTAACAAAAAAAACATGATAAAACTACTCTCATTCTTCATCCTTTTATTCCTTGTAGGAAGCTGTAAAACTGAATCAAAATCCGCTAAAGCAAAAATTGACGGAAAAGCCGCTGCTTCCAAAAAACACTTGGACACCTTAATCCTAGAAGGAGAAACTCATTTCAAGTCCTTAAAACAACTCACTTTTGGTGGGGATAACGCTGAGGCGTATTGGAGTTTTGATGATTCTAAACTGGTATTCCAAGCTAAAAATACAGCCTGGAACGCGCCTTGCGACCAAATCTATGTAACGGACATCAATCAAACCTGGGAAAAAGGTAACATTCCGCCACTTATCTCGACAGGAAAAGGCAGGACGACTTGTTCTTATTTTATGCCGGGGGATTCTACTATTATTTATGCTTCTACACACCTTGCTGGAGATGAATGTCCTCCCCTTCCGGCAAAAAGAGCCGATCATAAATACGTCTGGCCTATCTATAAATCTTTTGATATCTTTCTAGCAGACTTGGACGGTAATATCATCAAAAGAATGACTGATACACCTGGTTATGATGCAGAACCAACCGTTTCTCCGAAAGGGGACAAAATCGTCTTTACATCCACCAGAACGGGGGACTTAGAGCTTTTCACCATGGACATCGATGGCAGCAATGTCAAACAGGTCACGCATGAATTAGGCTATGATGGCGGTGCTTTTTTCTCACCTGATGGAAAAGAACTCATCTTCAGATCCTCCAGACCTAAGACGCCTGAAGAGATAAAGGAATATAAAGATTTACTTAACAAAGGATTGGTCACTCCCACCAGTATGGAGCTATATATCTGCAATGTAGATGGTAGCAACTTACGTAAAATTACGAATTTAGGCAAGGCAAATTGGGCACCCTTCTTTCATCCTTCCGGAAAAAAAATCATCTTTGCTTCTAATCATGAATATGAAAGAGGTTTCCCTTTTAATTTATACATGATCAACACGGATGGAACTGGATTGGAAAAAATTACCGCTAGTGGTATGTTTGATGCTTTCCCTGTCTTTTCTAATGACGGAAAGTACCTTGTCTTTTCTTCCAATCGGAATAATGGTGGCGGACATGATACTAATTTATTTATTGCGGAATGGAAGGATTAAATTAACTTTGAGAAACGAACCAAATGAAAGGAATTACCCCACAGACCATACTACTTATCATCATTGGCTACTTTATTCTATTGATGGTGATTTCTTGGTTAACGTCTCGAAAAGCAACCAATAATACCTTTTTTGCTGCTGACAACCAATCTCCTTGGTATTTGGTCGCATTTGGAATGATTGGCGCTAGTCTATCGGGAGTTACTTTTATTTCTATTCCTGGGGGAGTTGGCGCGACGGAGGAGGTGATGAAACTCCTTACGGGAAAAGCGACCCCTCAAGCCAATATCTATTTTTCGTATATGCAAATGGTCATGGGCTACCTCGTAGGTTATGCAGTCATTGCGCTCGTCTTATTACCTTTGTACTACCGTTTAAAGTTGACTTCTATTTATGAGTATTTAGGCACTCGTTTTGGGTATAAAACACAGAAAGCAGGTTCTGCTTACTTCTTGATTTCTAGGATTTTAGGAGCTTCATTGCGGATATTTTTAGTGGCCATAGTACTTCAAAAATTCATGATGGATTTCTTTGGAATTCCGTTTGCCATCACAGTGATTATCATGGTGGCGGCTATTTGGGCCTACACCAATAAGGGAGGCATCAAAACCATCATTTATACAGATACACTTCAGACGCTATTCATGTTGATAGCAGTCGTTGCCACCATCGCATATATTGGTTCTTCCATGGGACAATCCTTTTTTGAAGTGCTAGGCACGGTACGAGATAGCGAGTATTCCAAAGTCTTTTTCTTTGACAATGGATGGAGTGACCCCAATTTCTTTCCGAAACAGTTTTTAAGTGGAGCGTTAATCGCGATAGTCATGACGGGTTTAGATCAAGATATGATGCAAAAGAACCTGACTTGTCGTTCGCTCAAAGAGGCGCAATGGAATATGGGCTCATTTGTATTTGTATTAGTTTTTGTCAATGCATTGTTTTTAGCGTTGGGTGCCTTATTGTATATTTATTCAGCGAATATTGGCATCCAATTACCTGCTAAGACGGATCAATTATATCCTTTGTTGGCTTTGCGTCACTTTCCACAATATATTTCTATTATCTTTCTAGTTGGCTTTATAGCGGCTGCCTTTTCTAGTGCGGACTCTGCCTTGACTTCTTTGACAACTTCTTTTAGTAAAGATTTTTTGGGCTTAGGCAAAGACAATGGAGATGAGAAAAATGAAAAACAGATGCGTTTCTATGTGCATATTGCTTTTTCAATCGTGGTCATTTTGGTGGTCATTTTGGTTAATATATTTAATAATGGCAGCATCGTCAATGACTTGTTCAAAGTGGCTGGTTATACCTATGGACCCATTTTAGGCATGTTTGCTTTTGGGATGCTAACCAAACGAACCATTAAAGACCATCTAAGCATTCCAGTAACAATCGCTGCGGTGGTATTGACGTATTTAATTGACACCATTTCTGCTAATTCCTTTGGGTTTGCTTTTGGCTTTTTTATCCTTGCGGTAAATGGTTTAATGACCTTTTTGGGGCTTTGGTTAATCTCTAATGCTGGTGAGGACGAAGTAAGTTCCAATCAGACGGACTTGAATTAATATGCTGATGACGACCATTCAAGCTAAACCGTTTCTTAAATGGGCTGGAGGTAAAACCCAGTTAATCAAGGAGATAGAATCTGTCCTGCCGACCTTTACCTCCAACCAATCTTTTACCTACATAGAACCATTTGTGGGAGGCGGTGCCATTCTTTTTTGGATACTAGCTAAATTTCCTAATATTAAAAATGCGGTTATTAATGACATTAATACGGACTTAACGAACTGCTATCAGACGATAAAAGACGATGTAAATACACTCATTGACTTACTCAAAAAATGGGAAACTGACTATCACTCATTAGGGGAAGATCACGAGCAAAAAAAAGTTATCTATTACGAAAAAAGGAAACTTTTCAACGACAGGACCTCCAATCGCACCACACAAAGCGCCCTCTTTATTTTTCTAAATAGAACTTGCTTCAATGGACTCTATCGGGTCAATCAAAAAAATGAATTCAACGTGCCTATTGGGCGCTACAAGAAACCGCAAATTTGCAATAAAACTAATCTTCTAGCCGTCTCAAAAGTATTGCAAAAAGTAACTATCCTAAACGGAGATTACTCCAAAACAAAAAATCATACTGCCAACCCTACCCTATTTTATTTTGATCCTCCCTATAAGCCTTTATCCGACACTTCTAGTTTTAATGCATACGCAAAAGGTGCTTTTGATGATACTGAACAAATTCGACTTAAAGATTTTTGCGCAAGCCTACATCAACTAAATAATCAATGGATACTCAGTAATTCTGATGTTAAAAATACGGACATAAAGAATGATTTTTTTGATGTCCTTTATCAAGACTTTACTATCACTAGAGTTTTGGCACGTAGAAACATAAACGCTAAAGGAAGTCGTAGAGGTCTATTGACAGAATTACTTATTCACAACTAAACGTACCGGCTTTGATTGATTGTTTGGCCTTTTGATCGCTGGTTCGGTTTTTTTATGCCGAATCAAAGTGCCCGAAAGACAAATAAAAAATATAAATTTAGAATATCACAAGTCTCCTTTCAGCTTTTGCAATTCTCTTTTTGTTAAATCACGCCAAGCACCCAGCCGAATACCTTCCAAATGTACGTTCATAATACGCGTACGCTTAAGCGTAACCACTTTATACTCAAAATATTCGCACATTCGTCGAATCTGGCGGTTCAGTCCTTGCGTCAAAATAATTTTGAAAACAAACTCACTTTGCTTTTCCACTTTACACGCTTTGGTTTTTACGCCCAAAATTGGAACCCCTTTACTCATATTCTTAATAAATTGGCTGGTAATACGTCTATCGACCCGCACAACGTACTCTTTGTCATGCTCATGTTCTTCTCGAAGGATCTGATTGACAATATCCCCATCATTCGTCAATAAAATCAAACCTGAACTCGGCTTATCCAATCGTCCAATCGGAAAAATACGTTGGGGATGATTGACAAAATCAATAATATTATCTCGATCCTTCAGGTCTGTCGTACAAGTAATGCCCGGTGGCTTATTCAAGGCAATATAAACAAGCTTCGGGCGTGCTTTGAGCGGTTTTCCATCAACAGTAACGGTGTCGCCATCCTTCACACGGTTTCCCTTTCGGGCTACTAGACCATTGAGCTTCACACGACCAGCCTCTATCCATCGATCCGCCTCTCGTCTTGAGCTAATTCCCGTCTGCGATATGTATTTATTAAGGCTAATATCCATCTTGCAAAGATAATAAAACTATAGACAAGACAATTAACTACCTAAATTCTATTACCCACACTCCTTTTACATTTCAAAATACATCAACATCCCTTGATTCTCCTCTGGTTCCCGCAATATCTATCCGCCCAAATACCCCTTCTATCGAAAAGCCACCCACTAATTCAAAAAAAGCCGTAATTTTACACCATGTTTAATAGAATAAAACACTGGCTCGGGATAGAGAGCATCAAAATTAAGCTTTTACTACCCCCAGAACAACCGATAAAAGGTATTCTACAAGGAAAAGTCGTCTTCACCTCGATGACGGATCAGAAGGTTGAAAGTTTGACCATTACCTTGTATGAGTACTACACCAAGGGACGCAAAAAGCGCAAGGAGAAACAGACTTTTGAATTAGGTACGATTAGCTTAGAGAAGCGTTTTACCGTACCCAAAGACCAAAAAATAAAAATAGCCTTTAAGTTGCATTACCAAAATGTCCACTCGGAGATGGATGAATTAGCAGATGGCAATGTCCTCCTAAAAGGAGTCACTAAAGCGGCAAAATTTGTTGGAAACATTCAGTCCACTTATGAACTGGTCGCCGAAGCAAATGTCCAGGGGGGCGGTTTAAATCCTTTTGACAAACTAGAGGTCATTCTTGCCTAAAGAACGACTCAGCATTATTAATCTACAATTCGGTAGAAATAAATGTTTTCTTTCCCCATAAAGTCGTTCTTTTGTATAGTCAGCACATTAAATAAAAATCATTTGACTTGGAAATCATACATAACTAGTGAACCTTGTTCCCTATTAAAATTCGATGATAAAAAATTGAGTTTTTTTGTTATTCCCTTAATTGCGCTCATAAGCCAG
>CAYRVZ010000121.1:0-8343 GCA_964427815.1 uncultured Saprospiraceae bacterium
ACATGTTTGACAGCAAGGTCATGGGACACCCTGCGGGACTGTTTGTCCTATTCTTCACAGAAATGTGGGAACGTTTTTCCTATTATGGAATGCGTGCTATTCTCGTTCTATTCTTGATGAGTGCCGTGGGTATCGGCGGCTGGGATTGGACTAGTAAGCAAGCGTTAGCGCTGTATGGAACCTATACCGCCATGGTCTATCTGACGCCGATTTTGGGTGGGTATTTAGCGGATAACTTCCTGGGATATCGGAAAGCGGTAGTCTGGGGCGCCATCATTATGACCATGGGGCACGCCTCGATGGCGATGGAGTTTGACCACATGTTTTTGTATATCGGTATTGGTTTATTGATTATTGGCAATGGATTATTCAAGCCGAATATGACTTCCATTATCTCCCACATGTATAAGGACACACCCGAGAAAAAAGATGGCGCTTATACCATTTTTTATATGGGGGTCAATGCCGGTGCCTTCTTGGGTATCTTGCTTTGCGGATATTTAGGAGAAAAAGTGAGTTGGAGTTATGGATTTGGGATGGCAGGAATCTTTATGTTTATGGGTATGTTGCAATTTTATTTTGCTCAAAAGATTTTTGGAGACATTGGATTGGCTCCAGAAAAGACTGCTTTAGGAGAGGTAGAAGAACCAAAACTGGAGTTTGAAGGCGATAGACTGAATCCTTTTACAAGTTTTGATAAGGTATTGATTGCTATCAGTGTGATTATCGGTGTGAGTTGGATTATCAATGATCCGATGTCTGAGATTGCGGATGTTAATTTCTTGAAGATCGGCGAGACAGATTATGCTAATTATTATATCCTAGCAGGGGTGTTGACCTTTTTAACCTTGATTGTATCGAGGATATTGAGGTATCCAGCGCAGACCCGAGACCGGATGGTTGCCATTGTTATTTTTGCCATTTTTACGGTTTGTTTTTGGGCAGCTTTTGAGCAGGCAGGTGGTTCTATGACTATTTTTGCGAAGCAGTATAGTGATAGGATTATGTCTGGAGATTGGGCTACCTACTTTAATATTTTTAATATTATTATTACCGTGGTGCCGATTGCGATTATCTCTTATGTGTTGTTTTTATTGTTTAAGCAGACCTACGCTAGGTATCCATTGTCTAGTATTGTTTTGGGATCGAGCTTTTTGATTATCTGGGGTATTGTCTTTTGGATGATTAATCGAGATTTGGGATCGACTTCTTATGAGTTGAGTTACTCAGCGATAGAGACGATTAATAAAGAAAGTGGCGAGCCTGAATTTGAAGCGATAACCGCTTCGACGACTATACCGCAAGGCGCCAAGATAGTAGAGCGTTCGCAAAGTATCATTGAGCCGATACAGTTGGCGGTAGGTACAGAATTAAATTTACTACAAGTTAAGAATAAATTTATCTTTTTGAACGAAGAGAAGTCAGCTAATGTAGAGGCGATGTCAGCTGAATCTCCAATCATCACCGCCAAAGTCAAACGAATAAAAGAGAATGAAGTGGAAATACCCGCTTCTTGGTTCTCTATTTTGAATTCCCTATTCATCATCATGTTTGCGCCGTTTTTCTCTAGATGGTGGGAAAGTAAGTTCAACCCAAGTGCCTCTGTAAAATATGGTCTAGGATTAATATTATTAGGGGTTGGTTTCGGTGCATTGGCTTATGGAGCTAGCTCCATTCCGCAAGGGGCAGAAATAGCCTCCGTGAGTATTATGTGGCTAGTCATAGCCTATCTATTTCATACCTTGGGCGAACTGTGCCTATCACCAGTAGCCCTATCGTATATCAGTAAACTAGTGCCTGGGCGTATGATTGCCTTGATGTTTGGCGTCTGGTATATTGCAGTGGCCATCGGTAACAAGACAGCAGGTAAGATGGGTGGAGCAGTCGAAGATATCGCCAATGCCCATTCACTGACCTATTTCTTTTTGATATTTACCATCGTACCCATCGCCTTAGGCTTGATAGCCATTGTGTTGAGTCCATTGATCAAGAAGTTGATGCATGGCGTGACGTAATGCGTCAGATTCCCAATTGAAATTAAAAAAGAGCATCCTTGTCAACAAGGGTGCTCTTTTTACGTTATATCGCCTAGCTTTCGGGTGAGAGGTATTGTGATTTTAAGGAATAACGTCTTTGCATTTGTTAACATCTGTGGTGTTGGTCAAAGGTGAATAGCAAGGGTAAATGGCATACAATACTTGAGCGTTCTTTTTTAAAATATGGAAATACCTTCCTACGAAAAAACAAGCTTTACAATGTTAAGCTATCATCATGCGTTTGTCTATGTCCTAATATTTACAAAGTCAGTTCAAAAAAAATCCAATGAAGTATCAAAGTGTTTTCTTATTTCTTATTTTTTTGTCTAGTTGTACGCTTGCGCAAAAAAGGAACACCACCCAATCCATTCTCCCTATTTCTGAAAGGTCAAAAGAGGTTACTTCTCCTACTTTTGCGGAAGTAATCGGCGTGAATGGCGGCTTGTTTTTATCGGGAAATGAAGAGACCTTACGCAAGGCTTCCGTCTTTCAAAATAACCGAATCTTTTATTTAATGGGACATGATATGAAAGGGCGTATGCCAAAAGATTTTATCCCCAAGCCTTGTTTGACAGATTGTCCCAATATCAGCTGCGACTGGGAGAATACCAATGCCGCCTGGAAATTTAGACTTTGTGATTGGAGACATTTCTTTAAAACGAATACGATGGCCTTTGAAGTATTTGAAGGAACGGGGCGAGATTACCCCAATCGGTTTTATCGAGCAGAAGAATTAGGCGATCCATATCAAGCAGGGTTTAAATACGGTCAAGCGACTGCCATTGGGTTAGAAGGCTTGATCACGACCGTAGAAGTAGGCAATGAACCCCATGGCTCACCTGGCATCGAGACTTTCAATAAATGGGCAAAAGGCATTGCCGATGGTGTCCGTTCCAAGTCCAAGACGATGAAGATTTGCTCGGCGGATAGACAAAATTCAGGCCCAGATAAGTTCGGCCAGACATTGCTCAATAATCAGATGAAAGATATTGACACCTCCCTTTTTGACATTTTGCAAGTCCATGCTTATGCCTTTAACCAGGAGTTTAAAGTGACGGAATCACCCGAATCCTTGCGGCATGAATTATCAGATATGTATCCGTATCGGGACAAAGAATTATGGCTAGGAGAAGTGGGTTGGGACTCCGAGTTATTAGGAGAAGAAACACAAGCAGCTTATTTGCTCCGAATAATAGTATTAGCGATGCGCCATGATTTTGATAAAGTCTTTGTGTATAATATTATTGACGATGGTCCTTGGGCAGCGCCTTTTGACCATTGCGGTATATTGAACAAGGATAGTTCACCCAAAAAGAGTTATGATTTACTGAAAAGGATGGTGACAGAATTTGGGGATTATCGCATTTCAAAAATAGTGAAAGATGGAGAAAATGGCGATTTCGAATATGATTTTACGGACGGGACAAAAACATTGTCAATTCATTGGAACGCAGGAGAACGGAAAATTCCGGTTATGCGCACGATACGGTGACGCGGGACGGTATGACGGTATGGGTGGTGTGACGGTATGGCGGTATGGCGGTATGGGTGGTATGGTGGTATGGTGGTGGATGGGTAGGGAAAAGGCATGCCTTTTCCCTACCGTCCACCGCCATGACCACGGTCGCCATGGTCACGCCCACACGCCGCCACGCCACGCACGCCACGCCACGCACGCCACGGTCACGCCACGCCACGGCCACGCCACGCGCACGCCACGCCCACACGCCACGCACGTCACGCGCCACGCGCCACGCGCACGCCACGACCGTGGCGGTCATGGCCTCCACGTACCGCATGGTGTGGGTTCACCCATAAAATTTATCCATTTCCCATTTTTGCGGGTTGTTGATGATGTATTGTGCGATGCGATGATGTGAATTTTCGTCCCGAATGACATGATCCCAAAATCGGGGTTGCCAACCAAATTCAAAACCCAATCGACGGGCATGTTTGGTCACAGCAGATTTGTACCCACCGATTATTGATGAAACTGTATTTTTTCCCTGATTCTGGAACCGTTTTTGGCCGATGCTTTTGACAGGATCAAGACCTGGGGTTTGTGTTGTATTGGAGGCATGATTCCCATTGTCCCTTGTAAGGGTCAGTATACCATGAATATGATTAGGCATGACCACAAATTCACCCAATTCAATATTTTTCGCATGGTTTTTAATTTCGTGCCAAAAAATATCAGCAATCACTCCAATGGGTGATAATTCGCATTGACCATTTTTGATGACACCAAAATAATCCGTTCTATTTTTTGTGCAAATGGTAATAAAATAAGATGCTGCCCAACCATAATCCCAGTTTTGCATTCGAATGGTTTTTCTATTAGGTCTATTTATAGCCATCGTATCGTGTATTTAATTAATTGAAAAAAGCAGAAGAATTCCGAAAATTACCCGATCCATTTCTGGACCAAACGTAATTCAAAGTAGCTATAGTCGCCCCCAATTTTACGTTTCAGATCTGATAGGGAGTCGTAATTTGTTTCAGTCATCAAATCTCTAAGGGTGTGAAATCTATCTTTAGGAATTAAATCTGTGACTGGAATGTCGCCAGAAGCTACAAATTTAGCGAGATGTACTTCTATGGTGCTGACCGCATAATCCCTTTTTTTTGCAATCTCTTGGATTGAAAAACCTTGTTTAAAGAGGTCAAAAGAGATTTGGTGGGATGTTCCTTTTGGATTTTTTTTCTTTTTCTTTTCTTTGGAAGTCAGAATATTCTCCACGGGCTTTGCTTGATGCGCTTCAGTATATTGTCCAATGATGGACAGAAGCTCTTCTCCAAACTGTTCCATTTTCTTTTTGCCAAAACCATACACTGCAGCCAATTCCTTGAGAGTGGTAGGCAAAAAATGGCAGAGTTCAAACAAGGTCGCTTGGGTGATGATATGAAAATGAGGAACGGCTTCCTCCTGTGCCATTTGGTCTCGCCAAGATCGCAATTGCGAGAATAATTCAGGATGGTCTGTCGAAGTATATTCTGGGTTACGGCTAGTTTTTTTGCTTTTAGCTTTTGCTTTGACTAGAATAGCTTTGGCTCGAAGTTCTAGATACAGCTGTGTAGAAAAACCCTTGGATAAACCTTTGAGTACAAATACTTTTTGCGCAAGCTGTTCCTCAAAAATAGTTAGCTGCTTTTGCAAATCTTTTTTGACGGCTTGATTATCTGTCAAGTAGGTGATTTTAGAAAAAGGCTTTTGGAGTTTGTCCTCCGAAAAATTCAAAAAATAGTTAATTCCTTTTTGAAGCCTTTCTTGAATGGTCACATCATCTTGTGGTAATTTTTTACTAGCAATACTTAGATTGTGTAATTGGGCTTTGAAAGACTGACTGACTTTTTGCAAAGGAAAAATCCCTTCATCTTGGATGCTCATTAAGGGTTCAATGATAACACCTTTTAGGGAGGACTCAAAGGTATTATAAATTGAAATCAAACGCCTGATAGGGTAGAGCAGACTTTGAAAATTAAACAAGTCCTCCATGAGCATCAATTGGTAGGCTTGTTGGGAGGCATTTAATTCGATTTGACCGGGTAGATGTGCTTCTACATGCTGTGTAAATGAGGTCACACGATCATCATTGATGATGCTTTTGTGGCTAAGAGGGTTAAGTAACACAATGCCTTCTAGTGACTTACACCGACTCAAAGCGACATAGGTTTGACCATGAGCAAAGGACGCTTGCGCATCTATAACCGCTTTTTCAAAAGTGAGCCCTTGGCTTTTATGAATGGTAATCGCCCAAGCCAATCGTAATGGAATTTGTGTAAACGAACCGACCTTGTCCTCTTCTATGGCCTTGGATTTAGCATTGATGGTATATTTAATATTATCCCACACTTCTTCATTGACATGAATATCAAAATCATCTTCGGGGCATCGTACCACTATTTCTTCGCCATCCATCTGTGTAATTGTCCCTATCTTTCCGTTGAAATAACGCTTTTCGGGTTGGCTATCATTTTTGACAAACATCACCTGCGCCCCTACTTTTAATTCTAATTTTTCATGTGTCGGGTAAGCATGTGCGGGAAACTTCCCTTCGATGGTGGCTTTAAAAAAACGACTATGGGTCTTTAGTTTTTGAAGCTCCAGCTGATTCATGCTTTGAGCCCGATTATTATGTGTTGTTAAGGTGATATATCCAGCATTTTTTGGAGGGCTAAAGTTTGGTATATAGCGTTCATTCAATTTTTTTGCGGAAGCATCTGATAACTTATTATTACGAATCTCATTTAATATATCTATAAATACTTGGTCGTCCTGCCGATAAATATGCTTTAATTCAATCCCTACGGCTTGAACCTTTTTAAAAGCTTGACTACTAAAGAAGTAGGGGTTTGGATAATGTGCCCGGAGTAAATCCCATTCATGGGGTTTGACCACTGGCGCCAATTGTTGTAAATCCCCAATCATCAAAACCTGTACACCGCCAAATGCCCGCTCTCTATTTTTAAATCGGCGCAACACCTGGTCGATGCCATCCAACAAGTCCGCCCGCACCATACTAATTTCATCAATAATCAACAAATCCATCGACCGAAGAATATCCAATTTCTTCTTATTAAACTTTTGTGCAAACTCCGCTTTCTGATGAGCATTTTGCGCACCTTCCGGCAAAATAGGACCAAAAGGCATTTGAAAGAAGGAATGTATCGTTACCCCTTTTGCATTGATGGCTGCGACTCCGGTGGGAGCGACTACGACCAAACGTTTTTTAGACTCAGCTTTGATTTTGTGTAAAAAGGTCGTCTTACCAGTACCCGCTTTACCCGTAAGGAAAATGCTCCTATTCGTTTTTTCGATAAAGTTCCATGCGAGTTCTAATTCTGGATTTTCCATAGCACTGGTTATGCGACTTGATGTAGGCTCGAAGGTACGATGTTTTGAAGGAACGGCTAATGCTTGAGTCATGGTTTCTATGTTTGGTACACGATTTTTTCGCTTCCGCAAAGATGAGGGCAGCTTTTGAATTTATCCGTTATTAAACGTTTACTTACGTTTGTAAACGTTTGTAAACGGATATATCATTGATTTATAGGGGTTTAGGTAAAATGTGTGGAGCCTTCGTGAAAGGTGAGTATTAGTGAAAGATTGAACAGAGCCTAATTAGCTTCCCAAAAATTAGGCTCAACATCTTGACCGCTGATGTGAAACCAACATCTATTGTTCCTAGGTATAATAAAGTAGGGTTCGAATGTCGTTACTGGATGTCTTGTTTTAGATATTGTTTCGCTTGCGTCTAAAAAGGGCAGAATAACTTTAAATATTGTATTCCCTAATTTAGCGGTTAAAAATCTCTAGCCTTTAAGGCAGGGGCATGAAGCGTGGAAATGAAAAATAGATAATAAAACCTCTAGCCGTTTTATGACTTCGCTTTGCAACTTCTGACCTTTTTTATGTGCCACACTTAAAATTAAAAATATTACTAGACTAAAATTTACAATCTTTCTATTCGGGGTTTAGGTTAGGCTTTTCGGTTTTGCTTCTTTCTCCGAATTAAAACCTCTTCATCACTAAATATCATCCAGCTAAAATCATATACATGATTGATCATTTTGCCTTGATTGTTTACATGGTAGGCAGTGACATAAGTGTAATTGAATCGTTTTTTGTCCAAGTTAATTTTGGGCATTTTTTTTTGTTTGCTATTTTTTCCCATGAGTTCCAGTAAGATTGACCGGTTCCGATGCAAAATGGTGTCCACTTTCTGAGTAGCTTTATTTGTCACTCGTCTTAACTTTATATGGTACTTGTTTTTGCAATTTAGAGAGCAAAAAACTTTGTCATACCTTCCGAAAAAGGAATTTTTACATAGTTTGCATCTACTTTTTGCATTAAGATTTACATCGTTTTTTCAAAAGCCAGTATGTTGTCCCCTGAAGCTCATGAGCAAATAGTGGCGAAAGCAGTGGAGTTGCTTTTCTGCCGTTTAGGAAGACCATTAACAAGAGATTCATCGTCAAGATGTCGAAGCAGCTATTGCTAAAAAAAAGTAATGTGGTAATCAGTAAATTGAGTACAATTATTTAGTTTTTGAGTGAACCCTATATAGTACGGGCATTAGGATATCAGAAGCGACAAGACTAAGGATTGAAGACATTCAATCGGATCAAGGCTTTGTTTTTATAAAAGGCGGAAAAGGCAAGAAAGATCGGAAAACTATTCTTTCTCCTCATTTATTGGATTTACTTAGAAAATACTACAAAGCCTATAAGCCTTCCTATTGGTTGTTTGAGGGTCAAACGGGCGGACAATATAGTGTTACAAGTATAAAAGCTGTTTTTCGTAGAG
>CAYRVZ010000122.1:0-8251 GCA_964427815.1 uncultured Saprospiraceae bacterium
GCAGATTACCCTGTCGGGAGAAATGGTTAAATTACAAATGCTCAAGAAGAAAGTTAAAAAGAATGAGGAGTTTGAGCGCGTAAAAGGGCTTGCGAATAGCTCTGATTTGTCTAAGCTAGAACAGGCACGTAGTATCGAAATATCTACGATGATACGGGCAAGAGCCATTGTTAATTCGTTGGGGTTAAAAATGAAAATAGGAGATGTCCGGTATCAAGGAGACTTACGCCAAGCCACCTTTTATTATATTGCGGAAGGGCGTGTTGACTTTCGGGAATTAATTAAAGTCTATGCCAATGATTTTAAAATTAGAATCAAGATGATGCAGGTTGGGGCGCGGCAAGAATCGGCATTAATAGGCGGGTTGGGTTCATGTGGACGGGAGCTATGTTGTTCTACATGGTTGACAGATTTGAAGACGGTTTCTACGGCAGCTTTGCGGTATCAAAACCTATCTTTTAATCAGGAAAAACTTTCGGGTCAATGTGGTCGATTAAAGTGTTGCCTGAATTATGAGCTGGATTTTTATGTGGATGCGACCAGAGGATTTCCAAAGAATGCTCGTAAATTAAAGACAGGTGCAGGTATTGCGAAGTTAATCAAAACGGATATTTTCCGCAAGGTGATGTACTATGCCTATGATTCGGAAAGAGGGCGTGGTAAGTTGTACGGTATCCCTCCTGCCAAAGCAAAAGAGATCGTAGTCATGAATCGGAAAGGTGAAGAGCCAGCAAGTTTAGTTAATTTTCAAATGGTCTTTAATGTTCCAACGGAAGAAGAGAAATGGGATTATGATACCGTTGGGCAGGTAGTAGAGTTGCCGCCTGAAGAAAGAAAGAAAAGAAGACGTAAAAAGAAACGAAACAAAAAACGACCCAGTAGCCAATCCAAAAGAACACCTTTCAAAAAGAAAGAGGATGCGCCCAGTAATTCAGCTAAGCCAAAGAATAAAAAGGCTAAGCCTAAGCGGAATACCACAAAGAAGACTGATTCTAATAACCCAAAAATCACAAGTAAGGTCATTGGAAGAACTAGAAAACCCGCTACACGTGTCACTAGAGTTGAACCCAAAAAGAAGGATTAAGTATAGGTCATTAGCGCAATGAATTTTTAATATTTAGGACGTTAATTTCAATAAGATAATACATGCTCACAGGTATTTTTAAAAAACTAAGACAACAAAAAATAACGAAGGAGTTGTCAGCTCTTTCCAGGGGATCTAGTGTGATTCTATTGAATGGACTGTTTGGTTCATATCTTCCTTTTTTATTAGCCGAAGAAAATGAAAATGCTGAACGAACTTTTTTGGTTATTGCAGATACCAAAGAAGAGGCCGCGTACTTACTCAATGATTTAGAGGGAGTGGTCGGGCATTCCGCTGTTTTCTTTTTGCCAGACACCTTTAAACGACCCGGTTTCTTTGAAGTAGTGGATTCGACTAATGTCTTAGGTCGTACAGAAGTCATTAATCAACTGACGGCTAAGCAAATAAAAAATCCCATCATTGTTACTTATCCTGAAGCTCTTTTTGAAAAAGTCGTTGCACCTTCGGAAATTGAATCTAGCCGCTTGGAGATCAAAAAAGGAAGTATCTTAGATCAAGAAACGATACTTGACGCATTGCTAGAGTATGAATTTAGGCGTGTAGATTTTGTCTATGAACCCGGGCAGTTTTCCATACGGGGTGGTATTATTGATATTTTTTCTTTGGGGAATGCTTGGCCTTTTCGGGTCGAATTATTTGATGATGAAGTAGAAAGTATTCGTAGCTTTGATCCGTTAACACAATTGTCGAAAGAAGAGGTTGATGAGATTTATATTGTCCCAGATTTTACGGCTTTGGAGTCAGAAACCCATAAAGTTTCTTTACTAGATATATTGCCTGCTGATACAATTATCGTCGCTCGTGATTTTCAATACTTATTGGATAAACTGCAAGATTGTTTTGAGCGTGCTGAAAAGTATTCGGAGCAACTTACACCACAGAGCGATGATGATTTGCGGAAGCTATTAAAGGAACGAGCATTTTTATATCCACGAGATACTGTTGAATCGCTTACGCAAAAAACAGTTTGGTTGCTGTCCGATACGTGCGAGGCATTAAGGCCCAAGCATACGCTTCAGTTTAAGACTAAATCCCAACCCAGTTTTAATAAGAATTTTAACTTGTTAATTAAGAATCTACAACAGTATCAAGAAGACGGATACGAGCTGTATATTTTTGCAGAAAATGCGAGACAGTTTACAAGGTTTAAGAATATTTTTAAGGATTTGTCTGCGAATATTATTTTTAATGAGGTCGCTATTTCTATTCATGAGGGTTTTATTGCGGAAACAGAAAAAATAGTCTGCTATAGTGATCATCAGATATTTCAACGATTTCATGCTTATCGACTACGGAAAGGATTTTCGAAAGAGAAGGCACTCAATTTAAGGTTGATAAAAGACTTAGTGCCTGGGGACTATGTGACACATATTGATCACGGTATCGGACGTTTTTCGGGTATGCAGAAGATTGAGATTAATGGCAATCTGCAAGAAGCCATTCGATTGGTTTATAAGAATAATGACTTGCTTTTTGTGAGTATTCATTCGTTACATAAGATTGCGAAGTTTGTAGGGAAAGAAGGGAAGCAACCTGTTTTAAATAAAATCGGTTCGGATGCTTGGCAACGATTAAAACGCAAAACAAAGAAGCGAATAAAAGATATTGCAAAAGAGTTGATTGCGCTTTATGCCAAACGAAAAACCACAAAGGGTTTTGCGGCAGAGCCAGATGGCTATTTGCAAAATGAGCTAGAAGCTTCTTTTTTGTTTGAAGATACCCCCGATCAAGTCAAGGTTACTCAAGAAGTGAAAAGAGATATGGAATTGGATCAGCCCATGGATCGCTTGCTATGCGGAGACGTGGGATTTGGTAAGACGGAAATAGCCGTTCGAGCGGCCTTCAAAGCGATATTGAGCGGCAAGCAAGTGGCCATTCTGGTGCCTACGACTATTTTGGCATTACAGCATTATAAGACCTTTTCGGATCGGCTACAATCCTTTGGGGTGTCGGTAGATTATATCAATCGTTTTCGGACTGCCAAAGAAAAACGATTGGTCTTTGAAGCTTTAGAAGCGGGTAAATTAGATTTGATTATTGGTACCCATGCGATTTTATCTAAGAAGATAAAGTTTAAGGATTTGGGCTTGTTGGTGATTGATGAGGAGCAAAAATTTGGAGTGGCTGCCAAAGAAAAATTAAAAAATATTAAGGTGAATGTGGATACATTGACAATGACGGCTACACCGATTCCAAGGACACTTCAATTTTCATTGATGGCGGCTAGAGATTTGTCGGTGATTCAGACACCGCCTCCCAATCGTCAGCCCATTCATACAGAAGTACGAACGTTTAACCATGACTTAATTCAAGATGCGATTTTGTATGAGGTAAATAGGGGAGGGCAAGTTTTCTTTGTGCATAATCGAGTGAAAACTTTGCCAGAAGTAATGACCATGGTGCGGAAGATGTGCCCAGATGTCAAAGTGTCGATGGCGCACGGACAGATGGAAAGTAAAAAATTGGAAAGTGAATTATTGAACTTTGTACGGGGAGAGATTGATGTATTAGTTTCTACAAATATCATCGAAACGGGGTTGGATATTCCAAATGCGAATACGATGATTATTAATAATGCGAATAATTTTGGATTGAGTGATTTACATCAATTAAGAGGAAGGATAGGACGTTCTAATACTAAAGCTTACTGTTATTTGATTGCCCCGCCAATGTCCGTATTAACGCCTGATGCTAAAAAACGGCTCAAGACCATTGAAGAATATAGTGACCTTGGTAGTGGAATGAATATTGCTATGCGAGATATGGATATTCGGGGTGCAGGTAATATATTGGGCGGAGAGCAATCAGGATTTATTTCTGATATTGGATATGATACTTACCAAAAGATATTAGATGAAGCCATAGAAGAATTGAAAGAAACAGATTTTAAGGATCTATTTGATACAACTGGAAAATCAAAAGATGGTCGTAATTATGTACGTGAAGTTCAATTAGAAATTGACCAAGAATTATTAATCCCCACGGAGTACATCGTCAGCACTCAAGAGCGATTGCATCTGTATAGTCGTTTTAATGAATTGAAAAATGAAGAAGAGATTTTGGCTTTTTCCGCCGAACTAAAAGATAGATTTGGACGATTACCTAAACAGGTGCACGAGTTGTTTAATGGGTTGAGAATCAAATGGTTGGCAAGACCAATGGGGATGGAGAAAGTGGTGTTAAAGAATAATAAGCTGAGGTGTTATTTTGTTAGAGATGCGCAGTCTCCTTATTTTGAGACAGCCGTTTTTGGGCAGCTATTGATTGTTGTATCAAAACCAGATTTGCCTTATTCCTTACACCTAAAGAAATCGAAAGTTTATTTAATTCTAGGATTGGAGGATGTGTTTAGTTTAAAGAAAGCTTTGGAAATGCTACGCTGGTTGGCGGAGGAAGTAGGGGTGACAATTAATAGTTAAAAATGAATTGAAACTGACGTTAGGTTTTTAGCACAATGGGTATCTTAAGCTTTTTTCTTTTTAAATATTTTTTGAAAAATGCCCATAAAAAGTAAGGCAATTGCGCCCACCACTGAGCCAACAATAAATTCACTCAATAAGCTTGGTAGTCCAAGAAATAATTCATGTAAGTAATGAACATTATGTAAAAAAATACCTCCAGCTACCAAAAGCATGGCCAGTGTTCCAATGATTGTTAAAGCCCTAATAACTTTTGGAAGTGCATCGACGAGTCCTTGTCCAAGAATGCTTTTGCCATTTTTACTATTGCGAATTAACTTATACCCAAAATCATCCATCCTAACAATCAATGCCACGATGCCATATACACCGACGGTCGCTAGGAGGGAAATGATAGAAACGACAATTATTTGAACAATAAAGGGTTTGTCGGCTTCCATCACAGTACTCAAGGTAAGAATGATGATTTCAATTGATAAAATAAAATCTACGAAAATAGCGGCTTTTACTTTTTTCTTTTCATAAAGTAAAATCTCTGCTTCTGTCATTTCTATTCTCTTTTCACCCTTTTTGCCTTCAGGTGTATGTGGGAAAAAGAATTCATATATTTTTTTGGCTCCTTCATACGCTAAATATATTCCGCCAATCATCAGAATAGGAACGATCACGCTAGGAAGAAAAGCTGTAAGCAAAAAGGCTAAAGGCAATATAATTAGCTTGTTAAGAAAAGAACCTTTGGTGATGGCCCATAAGACGGGTAATTCACGTGAAGAAGCAAAACCAGAAGCTTTTTCCGCATTTACGGCAAGGTCATCTCCCAAAATCCCAGCGGTCTTTTTTGTGGCAATCTTACTCATTGCAGCGACATCATCCATCAGTACTGCTATGTCATCAAATAATGCGAAAAATCCTGAAGCCATGTTATTGTTTTGTATGAAAAGCAAAGTTAACGAAAAAATAATTAACAAAGATTCGTCTTGATGGTTTTGTTACAACCGAGGTGAGCGAATATATATGGGTAAGGGATATCCTACAAAAGCTAGAAGGCAATTTCCTTTTTGACAACCAATACATTGTTAGGTAAAATATCTACGATTAATACTTTTTCCCCAGTGGATATTTTGGCTCCGTCTGTGATAGCATCCAACTCTTTGATGTTCTGAGAGATAATGATTTGTATTTTCCCTTTTCCATTTCTTTTGCCAGGGATAGGGATAAATACTTCACCATTTAGGCCGATGGCAAAGCTTAGGTTCTCTGTTCTTGCTTTCATCATATTGGCTACTTTGAATAGTATCCAAGCCACAAAAAATAAGGCAAATAGCCCAAATCCCATGCCTACCCATACAGCGAGATTGATAGACATACCTGCATTTAAAACCAAGACTCCTCCCCAACTGAAAAAAGTAAAGAAGGCGATAACGCTCCTTACGGACAAAATTTTAAAGTCTGTTTCTCTTTGGCTTTCTGCTTCAAAATCGCCCTCTAAACCTGTAAATGCTATAATAGTTTGTAATACAAATAAGGTAGTCGATATCAGCGCTATTCCCCAAAAGGTTTGCTCTCCTGGGTGTAAGTCAGTCCACCATTCACTTGTTAATATCGTCAACATGATTTTTATTGATTGTGGCAAGGTTAGCCTATTTTGAGCAGGTTTTTGGCTTTTTACCCCCAAACACTACTTTTTATCGGTAAACTGAGACAAAAATCGGATGAATGAATTTTGTCTGTTTTACTTTGTTATATAAAACAAATATGTTATTTCACCGTTAGCAGTATTCGAATCGGAAATAGAAATTATGCCTACAAATCACGACTTACACAAAATTTATAATGACAAGGGGGAAATGTTGAGTCCCACTTTGCCTGAAAATGTAAAAAATTACCTGATTGACATTGATGGAACGATCTGTGATGACGTACCCAATGAAGAGCCCGAACGGATGGGTACCGTCGAACCATACCCGGACGCTTTAAAAATTCTAAATAAATGGTATGACGATGGACACATCATTTTTTTCTTTACTTCACGTACAGAAGCACACAGGCCTGTTACTGAAAAGTGGCTTAAAAAACATGAATTCAAATATCACGGTATTCTTTTTGGTAAGCCCCGTGGCGGTAACTATCATTGGATAGATAATCACATGGTACGTGCGACTCGCTACAAAGGTCAGTTTACAGAATTAGTGGTAAAATCAAATGATATTGAAGTATTTGATAATGGAGAAAAGTAATTTAAAATGGATAGGTTAAGGTAATTTAAAAAAGGAGTCATTACACGGAAACGAGACGATCTAGCTAAATAAACCAATTCCACCACCTGTCCATTCCTGCCCTCTCGGTTGTGTATTGATAGTATTGCTTTGACCCGAACGGACTAATGTGGACATTAATTTATATTTTGATTTATTGTTAGGATCTTGAATAAGCATAACCCTGATTTCAATTTTAGATAGCGTGCCTTTCGGTGAAAGTAGGACGGGCGCGTACACTACTTTTCGTTGTAGGATGTAGCGGTCTTTATTTTTAATTCTTTTTAAGTCTTCTGGTATCGGGTTTAGTAATATTCCGTTTCCAGCAAAAGAATGAGTGGGTTTAAGTACGTAATTTTTTAAGTCCTCTTGCTCGTTCCAGTCATTTAGGAATATCGACTTTGGGCAATAGTCTCCTTGAATATAGGGTAGTGCAAACTTGCTGTATTTTAGAAACCAATTGGGATGCCCTGCCCATTCTACCTCTACCTCTTGCAAGAGGTTGAATTGTTCAGTGGATTGCGCCTTTCGGAAAAGCTCATCTAAAATTACTCGATTAAAAATACGTTTAATTTGTGTTAATTTATTTCGATTATTTCGGTAGTATATTTTTTTTCCTTTTAGTATGATGTCATTAATGTCACAAACAGGTATGTCGAGCAAGGCATTTGCGCCAGCAAAATCTAGAGCAGTTCGTTGTTGCCAAGGATTGATTTCAAGTAGGATCGTTTCTTTAGGTTCGTGATTGTTTAGAATTGCTTTTCGTAAAATAGACATGTATTCAGAAGTTGTCATGTCTCCAAAATAAGGCGTGTATCCCGATAGCTCATAAGTGGATTGAAAAGCCCACCATGCCGCGTGGTGAAAAAAGAATAAGGATGGAAACCCTTGCATTTCAATGAGTTGTGGTTCTGGTTGTTGATATTTGTCTAATGTAATTGCAAAATCAAATTGCAAAAATAGTGGATGTTCATCCTCATTCGGTACTTGCCACTGTGGAGGGATTGCTTGGTGTGCAATCATTCTGAATGGGGTTGATTGGAGTTGTTGGACGATAGATTCGGATGCTTCAATTAGTTTTGTTTTTAATTGATTGGAGATAAAAACGGGTGTTTCTAAAACCTTGAATCCAGGTTTGAAGTCAAATATTTTTTGGATCAAAAATTGAAATTGGAGATTCTTTTTTGAGGAATATTGCTTATTGAATAAATGCCGATCAGAAGAAATCATTTCTTAATATTATGTTCAGATTGTTTCAGAAATTGGGGTAATATGGTGGCATGGGTTTGGTTGAGAGAGGTTATATTCTTTAGTTTTTGTAATGTTTTATTGTATGTTTTTTTTCCAAGCTTGTTAGTGTATTTTGTTGGTTTTTCAAGAAGCTCTTTTTGTATACTATCTCCATCTACTTCTGGATGAAATTGTGTGCCATATATTTTCGATGAAATCTAAATGTCCATTAATGCCCGTTC
>CAYRVZ010000123.1:0-8248 GCA_964427815.1 uncultured Saprospiraceae bacterium
CATTTTCAAAAATAAATGTATCGGCAACACCATCCATTCCATAAAGCGTATCAATGTGGGTTTAGCTTATCTCCAAAAAAATACAACGGGTAGAAGAGATAAATTAATGATTTTGGCGCAAGCCGGTTTTACTCAAAAGGCGGAAATAGCCTACAATATACCCTATTTTAATCAAAAAAAAACCATTGGGCTTAGGGCGATAATATCCTTTATCCGAAATAAGACCATTGGGTATCAGATCAATGATAAGTTTAAGGAACAGTTTCGATTTCAAGAGGGAGAATTTTTATTCCGTAGATTTCGTACCACTTTAGATTGGTCTTATCGATCGAATATTCGTCTTACCCATACATTATTGACAGGGTTTCACCATAATCGAATTTCTACCTATGTTGTTGATTCTTTGAATAGAGATTTTTTCGGTAACGGGCTAAACTCCGAAAAATATCCTAGTGTCGGTTATCGTCTGCGTTATGATGGTCGAGATATTAACCTTTATACGATGGAAGGAAAGTTAATTGAATTCAATATGACCTATGACGGAGCCATACAAGGAAATGGGCCCGACAAGTGGTTCACGAGTCTATATTATGGACAACACTACCGTTTGGGCAAAAAATGGAGTACCGAATTAATCGGTAAGGGAGTTAAGACGCTGCATTTTGGAAATCCAAGCTATAGTCATTCAAGTAGCCTAGGAGGAGTGGATTTTATACGAGGATACGAATACTATTTATTAAAGGGACAAGACTACGTATATGGTAAATCCAGCCTCCGCTATCGACTGATAAAGAAGCCGATTCCACTAAAAAAATGGTTTGGGTTTAAAGATGTTGCGTTTAGACTATTTCTTTCGATAAATAACGATATCGGCATCATAAAAGAACACCACTTTCTTGAACAAAATGCGCTTTCGGGTGAGTTCCTGTGGGGGAAGGGCATAGGGCTTGATTTAGTCATGTGGGACAGTCGGGCGATTCAAATTGAATATAGTATCAACCACTTTGGCGAAAAAGGTCTATTTTTGCACCTCAAGCTATTTAACTAATGGAAGTACTGTTTTTTGCCAGGAAGGTGAGCGATCGAAATATCGAGGAGGTAGTGACTATTTTGAAAAAATTCAGTCTGTCGGAAATTCGTATATCTTTATATGAGCCTTTACTCCGTCAACTGGATGGGCGCAACCCGCTATCCCGATATGATGTGGTTCCCAATGGAGAGGATTTGACGGTCCATAATTTTGATTATCTGGTAGTCTTAGGTGGGGATGGATCTATCCTAGATGCGACCGTTTTAGTCAAGGATTCGGGTATTCCCATTGTAGGGATTAACCTTGGACGGCTGGGTTTTTTGGCGAGTATTGAGAAGACTATGATTGACGAAGTGATCGAAGCCATGCTACAAGGCACCCTTCAAATACAAGAACGAAGCTTACTAAAATTAGAGTCGAACATGCCTTTATTTGAAGGCACTAATTTTGCGCTGAATGATTTTACCTTATTGAAACGGGATACTTCGTCAATGATTAATATCCACACCTTTGTCAATGGGGATTACTTGACGACTTATTGGTCGGATGGCTTAATTCTTTCGACACCTACAGGTTCTACCGCCTATTCTTTAAGCTGTGGTGGGCCGATTATGTTTCCTTCAACAAATTGCTTTGTTATCACACCAGTAGCTCCCCACAACCTAAACGTCAGGCCTTTAATCATTCCAGACACTGCTGTTGTCTCTTTTCAAGTCGAAGGAAGAGCCGATAATTTCTTATGTACGTTAGACACCCGACTAGAAATGATAAATGCAAAGCATGAAATCGCCATCAAAAAGAATGATTTTACCATTAAGGTGGCTAGGTTGAATAATACTTCTTTTTTGAGAGGCTTGCGCGAAAAACTAGCCTGGGGAAAAGATAGCCGAAATTTTCAGCCCTAATTATCTCTGGCGAGCAGTACATAACAAATCCGAAACTTATCGAATTTCGTTCATACCTTCGTAGATTTTACATCAGACTCCATGTCAACGTTTATGATTATACTCCTACTAAAGTCCCCCTCTAAGCATATTTTAATACCTTTGTATCTAAAATATAGATCATATGAATGCGCCAAAGAATAGGAATTTACAATTTAGGGTCTTGATTGGACTTTTTATCGGTATCGTATTGTTTTCGAGTTGCGGAGATGACGAGAAAATTCCTGATGTAAGTAACGTGCAAACAGAATTTGAATTCTTCAATTTTGATAGTGCTTTTTATCATACGGATAGTGCTGCAATCCCTGTTTTCTATACCTTTATGGAGGAAGAACATCCTGCTTTTTTAAAAAGCTACATGAAGGTTTTGTTAGCACCAAGCAGTAGAAATATAGACACTTTAGACTTTCTAAAAGCGATGCGGTCTCATCCAACCTTAATTCGACTGCACGATACCACTCAAATGATTTTAGGGGATTTATCAAAAGAGAAGAAAGCTTTTGCGCAAGCGATGAAATATGCCAAACACTATTTCCCTAAAAAGACAACGCCCAAGTTTTATACTTACATCTCAGAATTTGGGCGACCCGCCTTGATAGACATAGATGAAGACGGGCGTGATGTTATAGGGATAGGATTAGACTTTTTTCTTGGCAGTAACTTCCCTGGTTATGACCCAATGACTTTTCCTAGCTATATTAAGCGGTCGATGACCCCAGCACATATAGTTTCCAAAACGCTAGAAACCTATGCGGATGATTTAGCAGGCGGTGTGCAAGGGGATCAGTTTTTAGATTATATCATTACTAACGGCAAATCCATTTACATTCTGGACCATTTACTACCGACCACGCCCGATAGTATCCTACTAGAATATACAGCTGCACAGATGCAGCGGTGCGAAGACAATCAGTTTAATATGTGGTCACATTTCATCCATGAAGAGCTATTGTATTCTACCCAAATGGCTGATTTTCGTAAATTAATAAACCCTAGCCCGAATGCGACAGGAATGCCTGAAGAGGCTCCAGGCCGAACGGGCAATTATATGGGCTGGCAAATCATTAAAGCCTACATGAAACGGCACCCAAAAACTACTTTTCAGCAATTGGTGGATCTTAAAGACTCCAAGCTACTTCTAAAAAAATCCAAGTACAAACCAAAAGCTAAATAGCACGGTTTTGTATGCATTTAAAGACTAAGTGAAAGCTTATTTCCATTTTTGCTTGAAACGGCTTATCTTAACCTAAAAAAATAAGATGGCTGATTTTACGAAGATTCCAAAAGTTGATTTACAACAATATACTCAAGGTACTTATGAAGAACAAAAAGCATTTATCACCATGCTTGGTGATGCTTTTCGAGACATTGGCTTTGTCATTGTCAAGAATCATGGCATTCCCAAGAAGCTCGTCAAATCGTTTTATGAGTCATCTATAGATTTTTTCTATTTGCCGAAAGGGACAAAGAAAAAATATGAACTCAAAGGCTTGGCAGGTCAACGCGGATACACTTCTTTTGGAAAAGAACATGCCAAACAAAGTAACGTGGGCGATTTGAAGGAGTTTTTTCAATTTGGGCAAACCATTGAAGATGCCGATCCTATCAAATCACAATACATTGACAATGTATTTGTCGAAGAAGTCCCTACCCTATTGAAGCGGGGTCTAAAACTGTATCAATCCTTTGAGCAATCCGGTGGTTATTTGTTAGAGGCTATTGCGATTTATTTAGGCTTAGACAAACACTACTTCACCACTAAGATCTATCATGGTAATAGTATCTTACGGTCTATTTACTATCCGCCGATTACAAAAGCGCCGAAGTCTGCTATTCGCTCAGAAGAGCATGAAGACATTAATCTCATTACGCTTTTAGTCGGTGCTTCCGCTGGTGGTTTGCAAGTCAAGAACCTTGCGGGAAAGTGGATTGCCGTTACGCCCAAAGACAATGAAATAGCCATCAATGTCGGCGATATGCTTCAGCGATTGACCAATAATTATTTAAAATCAACAACGCACCGTGTCATCAATCCGCCTAAGAATAAATGGCATGAAGAGCGGTTGTCAATTCCTTTCTTTTTGCACCCACGTAGCGAAATGGATCTGACTTGCTTGCCAAGCCTAGTAAGCAAAAAATGCAAAGCTGCCTACAAACCGATCACTGCTGGCCAATACCTAGATGAACGACTTCGCGAAATCGGGTTAAAGAAGTAAGCCTTTTCATGAATACTACTTTTTTTATACTGATGTTCTAGTTTAGAATCACGGCAAAACCGCCTTTACCACATGAAAGCATTCATCATCACTATTGGAGACGAGCTGCTTATAGGGCAAGTTACGGACACAAACTCGGGATGGATTGCCCGTAAATTAACGCCCCTTGGCATTTCAATTTCGGGTAAAATCAGCGTATCCGATGAGACAAAAGCAATCACGCAAGCACTAGATTTTGCGCAAGCTAACTCGGACCTGATTATCATTACAGGCGGTCTGGGTCCTACTAAAGACGACATAACCGTTAGTGTTTTGGCAGAATATTTCAAGACGGATTTGGTATTTAATGAAGCAACGTACACCGATCTTAAAGAGCGATTAGCGGGTTACGAAGTCCCATTATCGCCTAGTCACCGCACCCAATGTTTTTTACCTGAATCTGCCAACTTACTAAACAATTCGTTGGGCACTGCCCCCGGTATGTGGTTTGAGGAGGATGAAAAGATTTTCATTTCGATTCCAGGTGTTCCTCGGGAGATGAAAGCCATTATGGAGAATGAGATTGTTCCGAAGCTCACTAAACGGGTAGATGGAAGTGTTTCTTACCACACCTTTTTGATTGCGGGCATTCCAGAAAGTCAATTGGCTGAAAAATTGGATGTAATAGAAGAAGCCCTCCCCTCATTCCTGACGCTGGCCTATCTGCCCCAATTGGGAAATATACGCCTGCGCATCGGAGGGATTCATAAAGATGGGCAACTTTTAGCGCAAGCAATTGACTCCCTTGCGGGAAAAATTAGACAAAAGTTGGGTACTTATCTGGTGACGGAAGCGGATCTAAATTTTGCGCAAGCGATAGGAGATTTACTCATCAAGCAAGACAAGACATTAGCGACCGCAGAAAGCTGTACCGGAGGAAATGTAGCACATTTGTTAACACTGAATGCCGGATCATCTGCTTATTATAAAGGTTCGGTTGTCGCTTACGCAAATGAGATAAAAGAAAAAACATTAGGCGTAATGCCCGAAACACTCGCTCAATATGGGGCTGTGAGTAGGCAAACAGCAGAAGAAATGGCAATAGGTGCCCACCAGACTATTGGGACAGACTATGGGATAGCCACTACCGGTATTGCTGGACCTGGTGGCGGTACGCCCGAAAAACCAGTTGGGACAATATGGATTGCTGTGTCCTCAAAAGAAAAAACAATCAGCAAGAAACTTCAACTCGGGAATAACCGTTTGACCAATATTGAGTTTACATCGATTTTGGTGCTGAATATGCTAAGAAAAGCCTTTCTTGTATAAAAAAGAACCTTAACTTTGCTGACACAATCATTTTTACCTCAGAGTAAACCCTGAAGTATGAAGGTTTTGTAGGTTCTAAATGATAACTACCTAAATAGAAACAATGGCAAAAGTAGATCTAGTGATGCCCAAGATGGGAGAAAGTATAGTCGAAGCAACCATCTTAAAATGGCTAAAAAGCCCTGGCGATAAAATAGAATTGGATGAAGCTATCCTTGAAATAGCGACCGACAAGGTTGATTCAGAGGTACCTTCTCCAGTGGCGGGTATCATGGGAGAAATCCTTTTTCAAGAAGATGATGTAGTCGAAATAGGTAATGTAATTGCCTACATAGAGACAGCAGGAGCCACAGAACCCGTCGCTAGCCCTGTAGTAGTGGCTGCCCCTGCAAAATCGAATGGTGTGTCAAAACCTGCGCCTGCTACAAAAAAGGCTACGTCTGCAAACGTAAGTGCTTCAACTGGTGACCGTTTTTACTCTCCACTTGTGAGAAGCATCTCTCAGGCAGAAGGCGTTACAGAGAGCGAGTTGAGCCAAATCCAAGGCACAGGACTCAATAACAGGGTAACCAAATCCGACATCCTAAATTATGTAAAATCCGACAGAAGTGCTGCGCCTATGCTATCAAGCACTAGCCCCCAAACGGCAACGGTTACAACCTCTGTGAGTGGTCATGTAGAGATTGTCCAGATGGATAGAATGCGAAAGCTGATAGCGAAACACATGGTTAACTCTTGGCATACGTCGCCTCATGTTACTTCTTTTATTGAAGTGGATGTAACGAATATCGTAAATTGGAGAAATAAGAATAAGAACAAATTTATCGAAAGACATGGGCAGAAAATAACATACACACCGATATTTTTTGAATCTATTGTGAAAGCTATACAAGAGCATCCGATGGTTAATGTTTCTGTTGATGGAGACAACATATTAGTCAAGAAGGATATTAATATTGGGATGGCAGCAGCTTTGCCTGATGGGAATCTGATTGTACCCGTTATTAAGAATGCGGATCAATTGAGTCTATCGGGTATGGCCATGAAAGTGAATGACTTAGCAACCCGAGCCCGTGGTAATAAGTTAAAGCCAGATGAAATACAAGGAGGTACTTTTACCGTTACTAATGTAGGAACATTTGGTAATGTGATGGGTACGCCTATCATCAATCAACCACAGGTTGCGATTTTGGCACTTGGGGCTATTCAGAAAAAACCTGCTGTATTGGAAACCGAATACGGTGATGTCATTGCGATACGCCACATGATGTTTTTATCTTTGTCGTATGATCATCGTGTAGTCGATGGCTCATTGGGCGGATCGTTACTGCGAAGTTTAAAAATGAATATGGAAGCCTTTGACCCTAATAGGGGTATCTAAAAACACTATATGAAACGTTTTTTTTTATTTATTTCTTTGACCTTTTTATTTTCAACGATTGGGTCTAGTCAAACTTATAGGTCAACCAAAGAAGAAGGGGATGATTTTTTTCATGACGAGTATTACGAATTAGCCTTAGATAGGTATAAAGAATGTCACATCCAAAGACCTACTGACTATAATGTGAGCTATAATCTAGGTATATCCTATTTGCTGCTCAATAAACTTCCAGAAGCAAAAGAATTCTTACAAACGGTTTATAATACTAAACGCAAACAGTTTCCGGGTGTAGTCTATTACTTGGGTTATTTGCACCAGCGAAATTTACACTTCACAAAAGCGGCTAAGCTATATAAAGAATACTTATCTATTAGTAGTAAGGGTAAGTATGCCAATTATGTAAAACATCATCTACGTAATTGTGAATATGGCATATTGCAAAAAAATAGAGCGCCTATCGCTACGGTCAAAAATTTAGCGATGCCCATCAATTCTGCCTATAATGACTTTCACCCCATCTATAGCCCTAATGCGCAGTTGAATAAAATCTATTTTTCCTCTAATCGTGTCGGGGTATTGGGCGGATTAAGGGATAAGGAAGGCAAGGTAGATAATAAACACGGGCACAGGAAGCCTGACATGTTTGTTGTATCTAGGCATCCTCTTCCAGAATTAAAAAACATTTCCAGGTTATTAAATACATCACTCTTTGATGAGGTGATGGGCTTTAGTTATGATGGACAGCGAATGTACTATAAAAAAGGATACTCACAACATGCAGGCTTATTATACGAAGATGAATTTACAAGGACTGATAGAGAACGTATTGCAAGCCGGCTAGTAGATGTTCCTTTTGACATGTCAAAAGGAGATGCTACTCCATTTTTCTTTATAGATTCTGTTGTGTTTTTTGCCAGTCGGAATTTGGGGGGCTTTGGAGGCTATGATATTTTTGCTTCGACCAAAACAGCTGACGGATGGGAGGATCCTGTCAATCTAGGGGCTGGAATCAATAGCGCCTATGATGATATGCATCCGTTTATGACCAACAACAAACGGAGTATGTATTTCAGCTCTAACAGACCTACTAGTATAGGTGGGTTTGACATCTTCAAGTCTGACTACAACCCGGTACTCCGTAGGTGGAACCGCGCTCAAAACATGGGCATCCCTATCAATTCAGCAGATGATGATTTATACTTTCAGATGGCAGACGATGGCTGGCATTTCATCTTGTCCTCCAACAGAAAAGAATCAATAGGGCTACATGATATATTTGAGGGCACATTCTATGAACAACAAGCCGAGCAAGTCGTTATGGCAAAAGTGGTTGAGCAAGAAAGAAATATGGACACCATTCAATCTATTT
>CAYRVZ010000124.1:0-8217 GCA_964427815.1 uncultured Saprospiraceae bacterium
TTTGATTGGTTTACATGACGATCAACAAGAAGGGCAGCTCCTTTGGCAAGATGGTACGCCTGTAGGCTATAATCAATTGGACAATAGTAATAGTTCTGAACAAGATTTTGGGGTTATGAATTTCTGGAATGGCGGTTGGTCTATGGTCAACAACCAAGTACGGAAAAAATATGTGATAGAAAAGGTCTGTGCCTCTGCGCAAGCAATTCCAGTAGAAACGACAAAATCGTCCTTATTGGCAATTTATCCAAATCCTGCCAATGATATTATTTCAATGCGGCTTAAAGCTGAGCAGTCGCACGCCTCCATTTTTAATATTTATAATGGAGTCGGTCAATTGATGCTTTCGCAAAACATTGATTTACCGAAAGGCTTTTCAGAAATCACATTAGAGATATCGAAACTTCCAGCCGGCATGTATTATCTAAGGACAAAAGGGAGTACTAATTTTAAATTTGTAATCATGCGGTAAGTCGAATCTGAATTCAAAAGCAAATAAGTTCTCAGCTAGCGCAAGCTTCTACCAACTATTCAGTCTTCTACTTAACACAAAATGGAGCATACAGCAAGTTGGTGAATTTACAAAATATGTGACCTGAATCCATAACTTATTTTGATGCATGTACAACACAAAGACATTAAAAATACAGGTATTTTTAATAATTAGTTATAGTGGCACCTATCCTTTAGGAAAGTCAGACAAAAACAACTTACGCCCTGTCCTACGTTCCCAAAAATCTTCTGATTTTTCGACCCATTCTTTCGCCTTTGTAAAAGCCATTTCAGCTTCTCTAAGCCCTTCTTCTCCATCTTTGGTCATGGACGCTAAGATTTCCTCTGTCTGCTTACCATAATTCTGCACTAAATATGTTGCCATCATTGGGTTTATACTTTTTCCCGTAAGGGTCTGCTCTATCGTCTGCAGATAATCAAGAACAGCACGGTAGTCTGTAAAAGGATCTTCTGTCAACGGAATCGTTTTCGTTTTGCAATCCTCAAATGTCAAATTATACTTTTTTTGCAGTCTTTTAGCGACCGTATCGACAATCTTTTTGGCCATCACTCTGTAACCCGTTAGTTTTCCGCCCGCAATCGTCAGTAATCCAGATTCCGATTCAAAGATCTCATCCTTTCGGGAAATTTCAGAGGCAGACTTACCTTCCTCATATATGAGGGGTCGGACGCCCGCCCAAGAAGCAAGTACATCCGCTGCTTTTAAATAAACGGAGGGAAACATTTCATTGGTCGCTCGAATGATGTAATCAATGTCTTCTGATGTCACTTCGACATTATTTAGATCACCTGTATAATGCGTATCCGTCGTGCCGATATACACCTTGTCCAACCGAGGAATGGCAAAGACCATTCGTCCGTCTGACACATCAAAATACAAGGCATGTTGAATCGGGAATTTGTTTTTTTCAAAAACAATGTGTACGCCTTTCGTCAAATACATTCGTTTATCTGTCAGGGATTTATCTTGTTTTCTCAACTCATCACTCCATGGCCCTGTGGCATTAACGACTGTCTTCGCTTTGATAGAAAAGGTATCGTTAGACAGCATATCCACACAATTGATTCCCGTTACTTTACCTTCCGCATAAACTAATTTTTTGGCAAGGATATAATTAAGCGGTTGCGCCCCATATCGCTTGGCAGTCTTCATCACTTCAATAGTCAATCGAGCATCGTCTGTGCGATACTCTGCGTACAGACCAGCGCCCAATGTGCGATCTGCAGGCAGTAAAGGTTCCATCTCTAATGCTTCCTTTTTATTCAACATTCTAAACTTATCCTTACCAGAAACACCCGCCAATAAGTCATAGGTAAACAAGCCGATAGCCGTCGCCCATTTTCCGAAAGTACCTCCTTCAATTAATGGTAAAAACATCTTTTCAGGGATCACCAAATGCGGTGCGAGTTTATGAATCAATGAGCGTTCCTGCCCTACTTCTCTGACCAGCGCAATCTCAAATTGCTTCAAATATCTCAGTCCACCATGTATTAATTTAGTAGATTTACTACTCGTACCAGACGCAAAGTCTCCTTTTTCCACGAGCGCCACAGACATCCCGCGCGAAGCCGCATCGAGTGCCACCCCCGCACCCGTGATGCCGCCTCCTATCACCAATAGATCAAAAGTTTTTTCGGATAATTCTTTAATACTGCTTGTTCTATTCATTGTAAAATATTAGATTTATCCATTAAAAAATTCTTTTTTAATTACTAAAAGGTGTGTAATCTAAACGCAAACCTAAGTTAAAAGGTGCTTCTAACTTACCAATTCTTTGAGAATAGGTTTGATTGGAAATGTTTTCTCCCATGATTGCAATTTTATACTTTGGCGAAAGCTTAAAAGAAGCCCGTGCATCTACTCTCGTAAAGCCGCCATGAGATTCCCTAAATCGCTCTGCACCGTTGATTGTATTTTGTAAAAAAGCATCAACGGCTTCCGTTTTGCTATTATGTATGACCGAGAAACCTATGGCTAGATGCTTGTATTCTGTTTGCCAATCTAGTTTCCAAGAATTTTTAAACCGATACTTTAAAATATTCTCTTCACTGCTAGATGAGTTCTTAATCCTTTCGGAAAAATCGGTGTATTGGGGATCTAAAAACATAACACCGGTCATAAAGCTATTTTTTAAAGGGCCGATTTTAGCTGTTCCAGCTATTGTTAATTCAGCACCCAGAATTTCAGTATTTCCAATATTAACCGAGGCGAAAGAAAAGGTAGAACCATCCACTCCGCCAAAAGAAAACTCCATCATATCTTTGTATCGAGAATAAAAAAAAGAAGCATCTAAAAACCCCTTCAATCCATTCATTTTAAACCCCTGTTTGAATCCCGCTTCCAAGGTATAACCGCGCTCAGAATTCAACATCACATTTGGGGTAATAGAAATAATATTAATAGCAGTAGAAATGAATTTTTCGGCCACCGTGGGATAGCGATAGCCCTGACCAAAAGAAGCTCTTAAAAAAGAGGCCTTTGCCAGCTGCCAGTTTAACCCTAAACGAAAAACAGGCTGAGTCTCTTGGGTCACACCATCTGGTATCGTATCGTAAGTCGTCACCCCAAATACCGTGGTAGGAATAACCTCAGGACTTTTTAGGACATTGGTTTCATACCGTACTCCGCCTACTAGTGTAAGTGCTCCAAAATCCTTTTCCGTCTGCAAGTACAACGCCCGATTGCTGGAAGAATAAGTCGTATCTCCATACAGCTCCGCTTCAACAAAAGTCCCTGTATAGGCGCCCCCTGCTGTCACACGAAGCCCAATTTCATTGAACTTTTTTAAGTATTGATATTCTACAAAACGCATATTTGATTGGACTCCTTGGTCGTCACTATTCTTATTATTCACCCCTAAATATCGTCCTTGCAACTTGTGATACCCGCCCAAATTATCACTTATCTTGAGGTAGGGATCTATATTAAAACGAGTTCGTCTTGACTCCGAAAGTGTATTGGGCGCTGGCTTCAAGATGCCTGTCGTATCATCATTCCAATAAAAAAAAGTAGCCGTAGATCCTGGATTATAATACCCATGAATTCCAGCTACCATATTTTTGGAAAAGTGATAATCAAGCCCAACAAAGCCTCTTCCATATTTTTTATAAGTCCCTTGCTTGTATCCTTCTTCCGACAAATAAAACCCGCCGACACTAACGCCGATATTTTTAATTCTTTGTCGAAATACGGCACTCATTCCACTTGAATAAGGAGCTTTATCCCACCATTTTTGCGTGGCATCCTTAGGACCAAAATAAGTCGTATAAAAAGGAGCAATTCGCAAATAAGGTTTGGTCTTCGGCTGTGCGGTTCTAATATTAATAATACCATTCATTGCAGAAGAACCATATAATGCAGAAGCCGCTCCTTTTAATATTTCTACTTGCCCGATATTCTCCACAGGCATATCCAGCCAATTGGGAAAAGCCGCATCAGACTGCATGATGGGCATGCCATTCAACAGTAATAAAACTCGACTACCGGCACCATAAGAAAAACCAGATCCGCCCCGTATGTTGGCTTGTCCATCAATAATATCCACGCCAGATAGTCTGTTCAACCCATCATCTATAGAAACGGTATTGGTTGATTCTAATAATTGAGGCTTGAGCACTTCTAAGGAAACGGTCGTTTTACTCAAAGACTTGCCAAATCGCCCAGCTGTGACGACCGCCGTTTCTAATAAACTATTGCTAGATACTAAAATAAAATCCACTAAAACCGTAGCTCCCTGAAGCGGATCTGTGCTATAAATCATTTCCTTATAGCCTAGAAAAGAACAAGAGATGACTACTTTTTTTTGCCAAGGAACAGTCAATATAAAGTGACCAGAATCATCAGAAGTAGTCCCCTGATCACCTGCGATGATATTTGCGTAAGCGATAACATGACCGTCCGCATCCGCTACGGTCCCCTTAATCGTCACATTTTGGGCAACCAGATTACAGGAAATAAAAAAAAGGGTAGAGATTATGAGAAGACGCATTTTTTTTATGCAAAGCTACTCAATTAATCCCTACCCTCAAAATATTATTTTATGATGTAAAATCCATATTTCACCTCATAAAATTATTGCTGAAAATAAAACTCTCCAGTACTTAATCCAGCCGTAACGGTAGAAATTTTATTGGGTGTATCGCCACTCATATCATATATCAACACTTCATTTGGATTGACATAATCAGTCTTGGCAAGATACAATTTATTAGTTGCTTTATTCAAATCCATTCCATAAAAACTGCCTTCTATGAGCGGAGTCGTACTAAAGAATCCTGTCGCTTTATCAAAGCTATATACGCCTAAACTACTGGTAATGTATAACTTAGTGCCATCCGCAGATTCGGTCAAATTATCCAAAGGACCATAAGGAAATGCATATAGGTGCGTTGCAATATCGTTTTCAATTTTGGCAATTTGACCATTTCCTTGTATAAAAGCGGCATCATAACAGCCTGCTGCCATCACCCAAACAGTACCATTAGATTCTAATAACTGTGTAGGACAACCGCCTACATCTACTTTTTTTATGGTACTATTATCAGTAGCATTCACGATGACCAGCGTTGAGTCTGCACCATAACCGCCCGAATTCGCTACATACAATTTATCATCTGAGAGCAGCATCATTTCTGGTCCATTTCCTAAATTGATTGAATCCGTAACGGTGTAATCTTTAGTATTCACGACCATTACTTGACCATTTGTACCCGTTGTACCCCATTGTGAAACATAGGCTTGGTCTCCATCCCCTTCGATCATATATCTAGGATTCGCTAGCCCTGTAATCGTTCCAGCTGTTTTGATATCACTATTGTTGACTACCTCCACCTTTCCGCTACCACCTGCAACCAAAAAGATTTTATCATCAATAAAACTAGCGGACTGAACATACTTACCGATGACTGCCCCATCATTTTCTGCTTGAAACAGATCGTTGTGAATGGTACCCGCACCATCAATAAAAGAAAGAGACCCATTAGCAGAGCCTTCATTAATAATAAATACCCCCTCTTTCTCATAGAGCGTTTGTTCAATTGGTTCTGGTTCAGGGTCGCAAGACGTCATCACAAAACTAGCCGCCAGGACTAAAGACAAAACTTTCAAAAAATTAAATTTCATAACATTTGGACTTTTATTTCCTTTCGGAAAATGATTAAAAAAAGCCCAAAGTTCTCTGTGCAGATAGCAACCACGTAGGCAGATAGCATACGCAAATAGGTCCTATCCATTGTTTTTTCACCGAAAACTTTGGAGACAATGAAATTGGCAGGTCTTCTGACTTATCACTTTTTAATCCGCCTTCCCATCCCCTTTCGGAAAAAGTGGCCTACTGGAGTAAAAATTCACGTGACTTACAGCAGCGGGAACTGTCTCGGATTCACACCGAATTCCCTTTTCATTCCTTGCGGAAACCAAAATCTACGGCAAAGGTATAAAATAATCAATCAAGGCTTCCTATTTCACAAAATTTAAATACCTTTGTGGCTAGTATCACGGAATGTAGCTCAGCCCGGTTAGAGTACTGGTCTGGGGGACCAGGGGTCGCAAGTTCGAATCTTGTCATTCCGACCACAACAGGGCTATTCACCTCATGTGAATAGCTCTTACCACATAAAGCCATCACTATGCGCAAGACCCTCATGACCTTTTTAGGATTTTTGTTGACAGGTTTAGGGATTCTCTCCTTGATATTGATGTTATTTGGTGCCCGCTTCTCTTTTCTCAGTTGGATAGATTCTTTTGGGGTAGGCGTGGGTTTCGTCTTAAAGCTCTTATTTGCCTTTGGCGGCATATTGCTGATTATTTTGGCTCGTATTGATTGGGACAAAGAACTAGAATATCAAAACAGTGAACTACCTGATTCATAAAAGCTGACATCATGTTAAAAGCGATTTCCCCCATTGACGGCAGATATTATACAAAGACACTCCGGCTCAATGAGTACTTTTCGGAGTATGCGCTTATCAAGTATCGGCTTTTTGTAGAGATACAATACTTTATCGCCTTAGTCCAACGCCCATTGCCCCAATTAGCAAATTTTGACGAAAGGCACATCGACTCCCTCAATGATATATTTGAACATTTTTCTATCCAAGATGCCCAAGCCATAAAGTCCATCGAGGAGACCACTAACCATGATATTAAAGCCATCGAATATTTCCTCAAACAAAAATTAGATGACTTAGGTCTTTCGTCCGATCGCGAATTTATTCATTTTGGATTAACGTCGCAAGATATAAATAATACCGCCATACCGCTTTTAATTAAAAATGCATTGGACGATGTTTATTATCCAATGTTGCAAGAGTTTCTGACCACGTTGGAGGAGCTTACGCAAAAATGGAAAGCGACTTCGATGTTGGCACATACCCATGGACAGCCTGCCACTCCGACCACTGCAGATCGTCAAATCAAGGTTTTTATCGAAAGAATTAACAATCAATTGCTCTTGCTCAAAGCCATTCCTATCTCCGCAAAATTTGGCGGATCGACGGGAAATTTCAATGCCCATCATGTTGCTTTTCCAGCTATCGATTGGCACCAATTTGCAGATAGTTTTGTCTCCGAATACTTAGGATTGGAACGCCAACATCATACCACACAGATAGCGCATTATGATAATTTGGCTGCTATCTTTCAAGGAATGGGGCGCATCAACACTATTTTGATGGATTTTGCTAAAGATATGTGGCAGTACATTGCTATGAATTATCTGTCCCAAAAGACTATCGCTGGAGAGATTGGGTCGTCTGCCATGCCCCACATAGTCAACCCCATTGATTTTGAAAATGCAGAAGGCAATCTAGGGGTAGCCAACGCACTTTTTCATCACCTTGCGGAAAAATTACCCATTTCTAGATTGCAACGTGACCTGACAGATAGTACTGTACTCCGAAATACGGGCGTTCCTTTTGGGCATACAGTCATTGCCTTAAAATCACTAATGAAGGGTATCTCAAAAATAGAGCTCAATCGAGAAAAACTATGGAACGATTTAGAAAATAATTGGCCCATTGTATCCGAAGCTATCCAAACCATCCTGCGTAGAGAACGATACCCTCAACCCTACGAAGCCCTAAAGCAGCTTACTAGAGGCAAATCAACTATCACCGCAAATGATATTTATTTCTTCATCGGAGAATTAAATGTCTCCGAAAAGGTAAAAGAAGAACTCCGCCGCATCACCCCACATAATTTCATCGGATAGCGCTTTTTTTAGAGTCAAAAGCCCATTCGCTTCCAACTAAAGTGGTACCACGATTAGTTTTTGAGTTTACATGAATAGGGCTTAGGGGCTGTTCTTGATTCAGCTTCAAAGTCTAAAGATTAGGCTAAAAGAAATATTAAATAAAAACCCTATATTTGTAGCACACAAAAAATTAAAAGACATGATAAAGCACATCATTAAAATCGGACTCCTTTTGTTGATTGGCGTATTAGGCTATAATTATTTTTTAGGCTCACCGACAGAAAAAGCAAATTCAAAAGAAATATTTGGAAAATTCAAAGAGGTTGCTGTTTCTGTAAAAGACCTTGTAAAAAATGAAAAAGCCAAATTTGATGGCGGTAAATACGATAAAGCCTTGTCCAAATTAGGGGGTGCCTACAAAAATATTCGGGAAAAGGTAGGCGGACTCGACAAGAAACTTCTCAATAAAATTGATGATTTGAATGATCGTAAAAAAGAACTTCAAAAAGAA
>CAYRVZ010000125.1:0-8159 GCA_964427815.1 uncultured Saprospiraceae bacterium
AGTGTGTCACTTTCCGGGAAGGTGTGTTTATCAACAATGATTAACTTTAAACCTTTTCGAAAGTTCGACGAGGTAAAGGAGGTTAATATGACATCACTATGTATAAACAACAAAATTATGTACCTTTGGGCATACCTATCACCATCATTTGAGAAGAGCGCTTTTGTCGCCTTACGACTAAACTCAAAATACTGACAGTCCTATCTTTTCCGTTAGGATAAACAGTGTTTGTTGGCGTAAGACAAAACAGCGTTATGTGACACAAATAACTTTACTTTAAAAACCAAAACATCATCTTTGCGTAAGCAAAAAATGTCAAATTGGAACTTATGAATAATATTACCACAAGAATCATCGCTTTTTTTCTACTTTTAACCATTGGGTTACAAGCCCAAAACCCCGTAAAATGGGATTTTGAAGTAAAGCAATTAGGAGGCAATGAGTTTAACCTAATCTTTCATGCAAAGATCCAAAAAGGCTGGGCAGTCTATTCTCAACACGTAGGAGAGGATGGCCCCATCCCCACTAGCTTCGAGTTTGAAGAGGGAAGTCATTTTACGAAAGTAGGATCAGTCACCGAATCTGGACATAAAAAAGAAGGCTTTGATAAGGTTTTCAAAATGAATATTGCTAAGTTCATTGAGGATGGTATCTTTACGCAGAAAGTAAAAGTGACGGATTTCAATAAACCCATTACAGGGTATTTAACATTCATGACTTGTAATGACAAAACTTGTATGCCTCCCACAGACGTGGACTTTTCTTTCTCACCGCAGCCTATTAAACAAGCACCAGTCGAAGTCCAAAAAGAAAAACCAAAAGCCGTCCAAAAGGCGCCTAAAGCTGAAAAGAAAAAACCAACGCCAAAAATAAAGACCCGAACCAAAGTTAAAAAAACGATAGAAAAAGCAAGTGCTCCCATACCGACTCCTGCGCCTATACCATCTGCCGAAAAACAAAATGATAAATTACCGGTTCAATGGACTTGGTCTGCCCAAAAAATAAACGACAAAGAATACGATATTATTTTCAAAGCTACTATCCAAGATAATTGGTATTTATACTCCCAGACTGTGGGGGAAGATGGCCCTTTACCAACTGTATTTACCTTTGACGAAGAAAATGCAAAAGCGCAGGGACTTGCCAAAGAAAGTGACAATATAGAAACTAAATTTGACAAAGTATTTGGAATAGAAGTCAGCAAGTTTAAGCATCATGCCACCTTTACCCAAAGAGTCGCAGTCAAAGACCCATCAAAACCAGTAACGGGATATTTAAACTACATGACATGCGATGATTCTAAATGTTTGAATGCACCAGATTTAAGTTTTTCCGTCGGCCTAGAAGGGCAAAGTACCCAAACAGCAGCCATGACCGATGCCGCCAAAAGCAAACACTTCAAAGGATTCTTTAATACGAAAAGAGATATTGATTCTGAAAACCCGATTAGTGATTGTGGCACCAAAAAAGAAGAAGAAAACAAATCGCTTTGGTGGATTTTCTTGCTTGGAATGGGTGGAGGTTTATTTGCTTTACTGACACCTTGTGTATTCCCACTAATCCCGTTGACGGTTAGTTTCTTTACTGGAACGGGTAAGACACGTGCAGAAGGCATCCGAAAAGCACTCATATATGGGCTTTCGATTATTGTTATTTATGTAAGTATGGGCACCATTCTTACGGGAATATTTGGTCCCACCATCTTAAACCAAATGGCGACGAATGCCTACATCAATACGATTTTCTTTATTTTATTTGTAGTCTTTGCTATTTCGTTTTTTGGTGCTTTTGAGATAACACTGCCGAGCTCATGGGCCAACAAATCCGATAAAGCCGCTGACAAAGGCGGTTTAATGGGTATCTTTTTTATGGCATTTACATTGGCGATAGTATCGTTTTCTTGTACTGGTCCCATCATCGGTAGTTTGCTGGTTCAATCGGCTTCTGGAGCAGATGCCCTTTTTGGCTTGATACCCAGGCAACCGTTAGTAGGAATGTTTGGTTTTTCTTTGGCATTGGCTTTGCCTTTTACATTGTTTGCGATTTTTCCCGCCTGGTTGAGTAATTTACCCAAGTCTGGATCTTGGATGAACAATGTAAAAGTTACTTTGGGTTTTTTGGAGTTGGCGCTTGCACTAAAATTCTTATCCATCGCGGACATGGTCAAACATTGGGGTATTTTAAAATTTGAATTATTCATGGTCCTTTGGATATTAATTTTCTTGGGATTAGGGCTGTATCATTTAGGCGTATATCGTTTTAAGAATGAAAGTAAAAAACGACCTGGATTATTTAGACTCGCGCTGGGTATCGCTTCTCTTTTATTTGTAGGTTACATGGCAAAGGGGTTGTATAATTATCAATCCATGTCTTTATTAAGTGGTCTAGCTCCACCTGTGCATTATAATTATTTGCGCCCCATGGACTGTCCTTATAATTTGAATTGCTTTAAAGACTTTGATGAAGCCGTCACTTATGCAAAAGAAGTGAACAAGCCTTTGTTTGTGGATTTCACTGGATATGGTTGTGTCAACTGTAGGGATATGGAAGAAAACGTATGGAATCAATCCGAAATATTTAAGCATCTAAACGAGAATTATGTTGTTGTATCACTCTATGTCGATGACGGCAAACGATTATTCCCTGACAACAAACAACAATTTTTGATTGATGAAAATAATGGCCGAAAGCTCCGAACAGTTGGTAGTAAATGGGCTGCATTCCAAACCAATAATTTTAACGTAAGTACCCAACCGCTCTATGTTTTAATGGATAACGACGGCAAGACTCTGCTCAATAACCCAACGCCTTACACGCCCGATGTAAAAGAATATGAGGCTTTCTTGGATTGTGGATTGAAAACTTTTAAGGATAAAAAATAGGTTGGGTAGCCTAGGCGGACCTGGTCTTAATCAATCATCCGCTTTTGTCTTTTGGGACTCGTGGGACCTCCTACTGTCCATTCTCTTTCTGAAAGGCTTCCCAAGAAATCTTTTTATGAAAATCTTTTCCGAAGTAGTTAGCAATCAAAGCAAACTCTTCTTTTTTGCGAAAGCCTGGAATCGCTTGAATGACTTTTAAATTTTCATCTATAAAGACTACGGTCGGATAGCTCATTTGGGCATCTAACAGAAAAGCGGCGAGTTCATGATGCCCATTCCTGCCGTTTCCAACATATTTATAGACTTTCCCATTATAAGAAATCGCTTCTTTTTGTTCCGCATTAAATTTTACGGGATAGTAGTCCTCATTAAGAATGAGGGCGACTTTTTCCGTGTGGAAAGTTACTTTTTCCATTTTTTTGCACCATCCGCACCAGTCTGTATAGACATCCACAAAAATCTTCTTTTTTTCAATTTTGGATTTAGCTAATGCTTCCTCCATGCTCAACCAGTTTACCTTGCCTTGCGCAAAACTAAAAGCAGGAAGTAATAGAAATAATAGTGCAAATTTTATAGCATTCATAGTTATTGGCTTTAGTGTCTTTCAAACACATCCACGCTATAAATTGTTATATTCAGCTACTGTATTAATAAATATTTAACGCTTTATTCCCCATTCCCGTTTGCAGCGTAAAACAGCCCATATAGCACAAAAAAACTCCCGACTCCTTAGTTTTCTGAACTTTATATATAGTTATTAAACAGTATGTGTTACAATCCCTTATCTTTGTGCAACACTTTAAAAAGTGCAGTCGTAAGACTTCACCTAAAACACTACACTATATTCAACACTCATGATACTAAGACCCCTTCTTCTTTTGGTCTTTGGTTGCCTTCCATTTATGGGCATCACCCAAACCAAATCCCTATTGGAAAGGGACCTCCAAAAGGTTGCCGCACAATTGACAGAAGAGCAATTGGCTCGTTTGATTAACTATGCGGAGAAGTTACAAGAAGAGCCTAAGGAAGGGCACACCTCCAAAAAAGGATTAAAAAAAGAAAGACCCGTTGTTTTTTGGAAGAACTCCAAATACGACTTCGGTGCAATCGACAAAGGCACCATCCTATTCTTGCCTTTCAAATATGTAAACACCTCTAAACCCGCTTATTCCATTACTGGCATTAAGTCTAGTTGTGGATGCGTTACGGTTAATTTGCCCGAAGATGCTTTGGAAAAAAATGAATCCAACACGCTAACCTTACATGTGGACACGCAGAAGCTAGAGGGTGAAACCCACATCACCATCATCGTTTATGATAATTCTGCACCCAATGGAAAAAGTTATTTATCTATCAATGCAGACATCATTCCTCCCGTGGCTGCACACAACTGAACGATGTTTTCACCCCAAAAGGCTTGGCGTTTCATCAATAAAAGCCTATTTTTGCCCTTCATGAAAAAGAAGTACCAAGCTTATTTATTGACAGGGTCTAATATCGGAGACAAAGCTGTAAATCTACAATTTGCTATTGATTCCCTGGCGGGAAAGGTAGGCAATATCACTAATTGTTCAGCGGTCTATGCGACCGAACCTTGGGGGGTAGAAAACCAACCCACCTACTACAACCAAGCCATCGGCATCCAAACCAACCTCTCCCCGACCCAGCTTTTGCGCAAGCTTAAACAAATCGAAAAAGAAGCTGGGCGACTACCCAATTCACATATGCAGCCTCGCGTACTAGACATTGACATCTTATTGATTGATGACTTAATCATTCAGACGAAGCAATTGAAGGTCCCCCACCACCAGCTAGAAAATAGAAACTTTGCTATCATTCCCCTTGCAGAAATTGCACCTAATCTGATTTATCCCAAGACTGGAGAAACGATTTTAGAGCTTGCGCAAAATACCGGTGATACACTTGCCGTGGAAAAGGTTTTGTAACTAAAATTTTATCACAACACTATCTATAGTCGCAGCGCTTCCGAAACATCAACTTACCGATGCTCGTAGCTTGGCACACGATTGCAGAGCAACTCTTAACAAAAACCTAAAGTCTCTTAAATTCTTGTTAATACTAAGAATCTGACACCGCTAGCCCTTACATTTGTTGTACACCAAACTTAAAAGCCATGAAAAACTATATCCTGTTTTTAGCTATCGGCCTTTTGTCCAGCCTAGGGTTGAGTTCTTGTTCCAATAAAATGTCCGCCTTCAGCAAAACGATATACGACGAAAACAATTGGTCAGACAATGAATTGCGCAATATTCAATTCTATTTGTCGGAAGACATCGTACTAAGACGCTCACTCAAAAAAGGGGAAACGGTCATTTCTTCTGGAAAGATAAAGGTCATCAATGGGCAAAAAGTAGAAGAAGTTATCTTCGAAAGAGGGACTCCCGGGATTTTCATTAAAAGAAAAAAAGATAATCACTTTGCGGTTTCCTTTGAAGAGGGCAATAGATATCTAGTCTTTGGACCTAATAATTCTACTGATGGCAAATACGCTCTTTTAGCCATCAAGTGGAAAGGCAGAAAAGGGGTCATTACTTATGATGATAAAAAATGGAAGACCTACAACAATGGTCATGTAGCCAAATTATTAATTGACCTAAAGAAAATCAATCATGTTACCGTCAATAAACGAAAAGTTGGAGGACGAAAAGTCAGAAATTGACGAAAATCTCAATAAAGACGGATAAAAAAGATTGAATTTATTAGATCAACGGAACAAGTAAAATAAACGATCACTTTAAAAAAGTTGCACTTTTGTAAAACAGTCCGTTATCTTTGCCCTATGACATTTATAAAAAGGGCAAGTGATGCGGTCATTAGAGCGCATATTTTTGAAAAAGAAATAACGATTGCTCTAGGTCCCAGACAAGTTGGAAAAACAACCAGAGTGAAGGGTATCAGTAAAATACACTGAGTACAAAAAGAAAAGCATCCCAAGTTCTTTAAAGAACTTTATCGCTCAGTATCAACCTCAAGAAGCATTTATCATCAATCTTAATCAAGAAAACATTATTCAATACAAAGACACTAAGGTTTACATTCTACCATTTTGGAAATTATATAAAGTCGTATAATGTCCATAGTCTATGGGACGACACAAAAAAAATAGCTATCTCTTAAAAAGAGATAGCTATTAATTTTGTCCGAAAGGAAATACTAGTTCAATTCTTCCAGTGTCTTGACCACCCCTTCGCCACCATTGTTTTTAATTTTACTTAAAAACTTATCGGCGCTATTCTTATTGGTGAAGCTACCAACCATTAAGCGATAGACCACTTTATTACCTAGGGTTGCGATATGGACCAACATCGGTTGACCTTTATACTTTTTTTGCATTCTAGAAGTTTGTTGTAAAACATTTGCATAATCCGCATACACGCCGACTTGCACAGAATACCCCGCAGCATTTTCTTTTTTCACATCAAATCGGTAAAGTCCAGAACCTGCCGAAGTCGTTTTCTTCTTCTTGGGTTTTGCTTTTGGTTGAGCAGGAGCAGCAGGTTTCGTATGCCTTACCGGAGGTGTGTATGTTTTCTTAGGCGCTTTTTTGGGCGTCTTAATGACTACATCACGATTATAAAACTTATTATGTTTTTTCAGTAATTTGAGCATCTTCGTAGGAGACAATGCCTCTTCAACCCGCTCTAATAATTCTCCTTTAGAATTAAAAACTAGTGTTGTCGGTAATACCTTGATATTGTACTGTTGCTTATAAGCAATACCATCAAAATCATCTATATCCACTTTCACGGGTACATAAAATTTCTTAACGTAAGCAATGACAGCTGGATCTTTGAAAGTCGTCTCATCCATGATTTGGCAAGGGGCGCACCAACTTGCGTAAAAATCTACAAAAAACAACTTGCCTTCACGGCCAGCCGTTTCTTTTGCCATATAAATGCCTCCATCAATAAAGGGAACTTTGGCAGCTTCTACTTCTGAAAACAAAAATAGAAAAAAAAGTAAAATGGGAATATTTTTCATCTGGGTTAATTTATTGCACTGCTTCTCTAAGGGCAAAAAAGCGGTTGCGGTTATCACATGTTCCTATTATTAGAGAAAAATAGATTGTATAATGCTCTAATAATCATGCAAATTAAGATTATTATTTTTACAATTCAAATAAAACGCAAATATGATGCCATCTAATCACATAACTACTTGACAATCAATACATTATTTTTTTTATTGATATGATTGTTTTTGCTCCAAAGGAGCCATTTTAGCCTATAAGTGTAGCAGAACCTACAAAAGGTTTACTAAGTCTTGGGTATGCTCTTTACCAACCATTAATTGGCTCTTTGAAATTCGAGTTTAGCGATATCTTTTTCAGAGGTAAAAACCTTATCCAATACTTTAGTAAAAGGGAGAGATATTTTCTGTAGCACTGTTGAAACGCCGTTTAGCGGCTCACCTTCTTTTCTCGAGCTTGGATTCAACCATTTTCTAATTGCACCAGACACAAAATAACTAACACGAATATTAATATTACTTTTTGATTTTAACTTAAACCCATTTTCCATCATTATTTGCTCATAATATGAAATCGGTCTGCCTAAGCAAAGATCATCGCCCTTTATTTTGTTTTCTATTCTCTCAAATAGAAATACCTTATCACCACTCACTCTACATATTTCCTTTATTAAAGGAAATAACATTTCTTCATCAGTATTGTGCTGTAGGACGGTAGCAGTAAAAACAATATCAAATGAATTATCTTCAAAGTCCAGTTTAGTTCCATTCGTTTTGCGAACCTCGACTTGCTTAGAAACTTTATCTTTCGCTAGAGCAATCATTTCAGCGGAAATATCTACACCTACTATTCTGGATGGTTTTTTACTAGACACCTCCATTAAATTTCCACCAGGACCACATCCTATTTCTAGTATTGCCTTGTTCTTAAAATCTATTGAGTGAAGTAGGCCAAGAAACTCTTTTCTCTTATAACGGTAGTACGGCTCATCATCTCCAGCAATTACATTTTTTCCATTTTGTCTATTGCGAATCCGCTTACCAACTTCTGTCCAATATTGCTCTGGATGATATTTAATCTCTTTCATATGCTTTATATTTTTACAACTTTGAGTATTTCTTGCTTATCATTATAGATCACCTGAATCAAGTATTTTGGATCCATCAGAGAGACCAATAAGTAAATTTGGGGTCCTCCTTTGAAGTGTCCCCAATCTTTTGAACAACTTTTTGACAAAGTTAAATAAAATTTGGATACTTTGTATAGTCGGGCAATCCATATTTTTT
>CAYRVZ010000126.1:0-8159 GCA_964427815.1 uncultured Saprospiraceae bacterium
ACCGATGGATAGTTTTGGAAAAATAGTAAAAACAATGCGCATCGGCCAAGAAGGCATTTTTATATAAATAGCTTTCTTCCCACGCAGACTGGTGTATAAATCCGCCATGGTTTCCGCTTGAGCAATGGCAAAAATTTTATTTGGAAATTCATCAAAATTCCTGATGATATTATCAATTAATTCCACTAATTGACTGATATGCACTAACGGAGGATCTCCACCGATCAATGGCACGACAGAAAACTCCGTAATCGCTTTAAAAAATCGACTACTTTTGCCCTTTGCCCCGAGAACGATACCTGGATAAATGACTTTTGCCAAAGGATTTAGTAATAAAAAGGCATCAACTTTTTTCTTCGTTTTCAAAAACGGATTGGGTGGGTCCTTACTTTCTGCACCGATTGCTGAAATATTAATAATTTTAATGCCCTGCTCTTCACAATGAGTAAAAAGTGCCATGGGCGCAGTGGTTTGCACTTGCGTAAAATCACCCGAAATAATTCCTATTGCATTGATTATCAAGTCAATATCTTTTGTCAAACCTACCCAATCATTATCTTTTGAGAAATCCACTTGCCGCCAATTGGGGTACAAACTTTTCTGACTTCTACTCGCAATGACCACTTCATACTTTCCAACTAAGCGCTGAAAAATAGCCTCCCCAATAAACCCACTTGCTCCTAAAATTAATATTTTCATCTACAAAAAAGGTTTATAAATCATCAAATAATAAATATAAATCGACGCTAAAAAAGAAGGAACACCTAAGTACAACCAATGCGACATCAGTCGGTGATATTCTGGCGTCAGCTCTTCCCTTTCTTCTATTATTTTGCGCAAGCGAAACTGAATAAAAACGGCTTTGAGCCAAGTCCCAAAAACCAACACACTTACTCCTATCACCACCCAAAACCATTTACTATACGTCAAATTCATCCGTTCTGCTAACCCAATACCTGTAATAATCTGAATCACCACCGATGGAAAAGTAAAAATAGTATCCGCTAATACGACCAATTTCACCACTTCTTTAATCGCTTGAACACTTCCCCGCTTATAGGTCATAAACAAATAAAAAGCACTCCCTAATCCCGTGCCAATCATAATCTTCGCACTAAGAATATGTATCATTTTTAATAATTGATAACTCATTCTGACATTAAGATTCCGCCACCTTAAAATACCTCAACAAGCCCCAGACACTCATCCAAGGCGGATTAGCCTTGAGGTACCGTTGGATATCTGCCTCGTTCACACCACTAGCTTTCATCTCTTCGATTGAAAAAGCTTGAAACAAGGGAACAATTTCTTCTGCCGGCGTTCCTTTTTGATAATAAGGAAAAATCCAAGCCGCCCATTTATCAAGTCTTTCTTCCAATTCAGCCAAATGACTTTCTACACCCGTCACTTCACCAAAATGGGTCAAATAGATGGATTTGGGCTTTAATTCTAATAGCTTTTGGATGGAATTTTTCCAATCTTCAATATTTATATCTGGCGGTGGACATGGAGGAGCCACGATATTTTCACCAATCTTCACACCGCCTACATCTCCCGTAAAAATCCCGTCACCGAGTTGCCAAGCAATATGATGAACCGCATGCCCAGGCGTATGCCAAGCGGTAAAAACTTGATTCCCAATTTTTAGGTCTTTTGAGTCGTCAATCGCGTGCAGTAGTTTTTCGTCAATTGGTTGCATATCTCCCCACAAAAATTCCATCTCATCTTGATAAATTCTTTTGGCTGACGCCCACAATCTAGCGGGATCAGCCAAATGCTTATACCCTCTTGGATGTACATAGACTTGAGCCCCTTGCTTTGCAAATGCCCACGCAGCCCCTGCATGATCCAAGTGAATATGTGTCAACAGGACATGACGCACATCTTTGGTCGAAGCGCCCATTTCTGCTAGTACTTTGGTCAAATTAGCGTATGTCGAATAGGGTCCAGATTCTACCAGGACGAGTCCGTCAGTCGACTCTACCAAAAAAGAAGCAATAGTGTCACTGTGTCCTAAAAAATTTAAGTCAATTACCTTCATCATTACGGGTTTAATGTGTTGGCAAGATAGAAATATTATGCGTACTATGGAAATCAAAATTTATTTGGCCTATTTTTATTTTAAAAGGGGAAGTCAGCATCACCCATTTCTACCTAAAAAAGCGAGATAAATTGCCCAAAACCCAATAATTTACCTACTTTTGCTGCTAATGTTGGTACATCAAAATATTGAACAAATCCCTGTCTTTCGAAACGCTGTACTTACCGTAGGTTCGTTTGACGGAGTACACATTGGACACCAGGCTATTTTAAACCAACTCGTCCAGACCGCCAAAGAAATTGATGGCGAGTCGATTGTCCTCACGTTTTCCCCACATCCACGTCATTTTTTAGAAGGCAAGTCGATTGAATTGCTGCACTCCCTTGCGGAAAAAGAATCCTGTCTAAAAAAAATGGGCGTTGACCATCTGGTGATTATTGCTTTTGATGATACTTTCGCAACCCAAAGTCCAACCGATTATATCCATCATTTTTTAATCAAAAGATTTAATCCTAAAGCCATCATCTTAGGATTTGACCATCGTTTCGGCAAAGGAGGTAAAGGAAATATCGATTTATTGAGAAAGCAGGCTTCCGGTATTGACATCATTGAGATACCCGCCAACACTGTTAATAATATTAAAATCTCTTCTACTAAAATAAGAAGAGCACTGAAGAATGGCCATGTCAAATTAGCACAAACTTATTTATGTGCGCCTTTTAGCATCATGGGTACGGTGGTACATGGTGACAAACTGGGACATCGCTTAGGGTTTCCAACCGCTAATATTAAAATTGATAATCCTGACAAACTACTTCCCAAAGAAGGTGTGTATGCGGTCTTCGTTAATGTCCAAAATAAAGATTATAAAGGGATGTTGCACATAGGTAACAGACCCACAGTGGATGGTCATAATTTGCGTATCGAAGTAAATATTTTTGACTTTAACCAGGACATTTATGGTCAGTCGATTTCTGTTCGACTTTTTGATTTCATTCGAGAAAATCAAAAATTCCAAGACAAAACCGCATTAATAGAACAATTAAAAAAGGACCAACAAACTTCGTTACAACTACTTAACAACCAGCAATTTAACGTTTCAAAGACGGCTGTCGTTATTCTTAATTATAATGGAACAAAGCACCTAAACAAATATTTGCCTACGGTCACCGCACATACACCTCCAGAGATTGATATTTATGTTGCAGACAATGGATCTACGGATGACTCATTGGCCTTTTTACAACAGTACCAGAAGCAACATCCCCAAATAAAACTCATTAAATTATCTCAAAATTACGGCTTTGCGGGCGGATACAATGAAGCATTGAAAGAAGTAAAATCCGACATCTATATTTTATTAAATTCAGACGTCCGAGTAACAGAGAACTGGACAACACCGCTGACGAAGGCGATGGAAGATCCCGATCTGAGTGTCTGCCAACCCAAAATTCTTTCGGATCTCGATCCTACAAAATTTGAGTATGCGGGTGCCTCTGGAGGGTACATTGATTTTTTAGGATATCCGTTTTGTCGAGGGCGTATATTTGGGAGTATGGAGGAAGATTTGGGGCAATATAATGATGAAGTAGAAATCTTTTGGGCTACTGGAGCCGCCATGGTTATCCGCTCTAAGTTATTCTGGGATTTTAAAGGATTTGATGCGACCTTTTTTGCCCACAACGAAGAAATTGATATGTGTTGGCAAATCAAACGGGCAGGATATAAAATCAAAGCCATCCCCTCCTCCACTGTTTACCATTTAGGGGGTGGCACGCTCTCCTATAATACACCCAATAAGGTTTATTTGAATTTTAGAAACAACTTGAAGATGCTTGTCAAAAATGATCGACTCTCCACCTTAGCTTGGAAACTACCTTTACGCTTAGTATTAGATGGCTTGGCGGGCGGATTATTTTTGTATCAAGGACATTTTTCATTAATTGGATCCATTATCCGTGCACACTTTGCTTTTTACGCAAGTATCCCCAAGCTCATCAAAAAACGCAAAGAAATCAAAAAAATCTTAACTAGTCTCCCCAACAAACCCATAAAAAAACCAAAAGGGATTTTTCCCCATAGCGTCGTTTGGCGCTTTTATGCCCAGGGGAAAGATACCTTTTCAAAATTAGAAAAGCCCAACTAAACGCCTAGTGTTGGCACAATTCTATTGATACGAAAATACAATTCCACAGGCTTAAAAGGTTTTAAAATAAAGTCATGCACCCCATCTTTGAGCATTTTTTCTAATACTACACCGTCATCATCTAAAGTTGCCATCACTAAAAAAGGCGTTAACTTTCCTTTATTTTTACTTTTTGACCACTTAATAATGTCAGCTGTTGGTTTCCCATCTATCTCCAAATCCGAAATAATCAAATCTATATCAAGTTCCTTTATCTTCGCTTTTGCTTCCTTTATCGTCTTTACATGTACTACATTATAGCCTTGCTTTTCCATTCTAAATTTAAGTGCTGTCAGCATTATATCTCGCTCCACACAAATCAGTACACTTTTAGTTAATTCCATTTCTGTTCTTTTATACTGTAAAGGTAATAAATTTTAGGAATACATTTTTAAGATGGGTGTGACGGTGTGTATAAATAAATCCTCCAAAAGTTGTTTGTATAGTTCAAAAAGAACTATCTTTGCAATCTCATTTTATGGATGCTGTAGCTCAGTTGGTTAGAGCGCTGGTTTGTGGTTCCAGAGGCCGGGGGTTCAAATCCCCTCAGTGTCCCTTTTTAAAAGCACTTTTCGCCTTGCGAGAAAATGCTTTTTTTGTATGTAAGCTATTTTTGTTTTGAATTGGTGTGAATTATAGGTCTCTTGATTTAATTCGCTGTCTCATTTTTTGGGAACACTCCCTAATAAGCGAGAAAGGGTTTAAAAACCAGATTAAGAGCAAAATAATGCATACATTTGTGGCTCTATATCGCCTTTAAAGAATGAAATAACTGAAACTTTAAATGACTATATCCCCAATAAAAAGATTTTGGAGGTTATTAGCTCCGTACAAGTTTGAACTAAGGCAAATACATGTCTATGCTATTTTTGTGGGTTTAGTTAACCTTACCTTGCCATTAGGCCTACAAGCTATTATCAACTACCTACAAACTGGCGAAATAACCTCCTCATGGATTATTTTGGTGACCTTCGTATTATCTGGAATTGCAATAACAGGTGTTTTGCAAATCATGCAATTAAGGATTGTTGAAAATATTCAGCAGGATATATTTGCCAAAGCTGCATTTGAATTTGCCTATCGAATTCCAAAAATATCTTTCTATCACTTGAACAAAGGTCATGCACCAGAACTAGTTAACAGGTTTTTTGATGTAGTAACGATTCAAAAAGGTTTACCAAAAATATTGATAGACTTTTCTTTGGCAGTTTTTCAAATTGCTTTTGGTCTAATCTTGCTTTCAATATATAGCTCCTATTTCATATTATTAGCGTTAGCCTTACTTATACTTTTATGGATTATGTTCAAGGTTGTTGGTCCAAAAGGGTTGAGTACGAGCATAAAAGAAAGTAAAAACAAATACAAGTTAGTACACTGGCTAGAGGAAGTAGCTCAGGTAATAAGTAGTTTTAAAATCTATGCAAACAATAATCTTCATTTAACGAAGACGGATAAAATAACAGCTGATTACGTAGTAACAAGGGAGAATCACTTTCAAATTCAGCTCTTTCAATTTCGGCTTTTTATCGGTTTTAAGGTTTTTTTGAAAGCTTCGTTATTAATCTTAGGGGGTTATTTAGTGATTCAAGGGCAAATGAATATTGGTCAATTCATAGCTGCTGAGATCATTATTTTACTCATTATCAATTCGATTGAAAAGGTAATGAGAACCATCGATACTATCTATGACGTACTGACCGCTTTGGACAAGATTGGTTATGTAACCGATTTATCCTTGGATGCAAACCCTGGAAACACCCTCTTATCGAAAGGCCAAGCTCTATCGATTAGAGGAGTTGAAATTCAATTTGGCTTTCCAAATCAACCTAACAAGGTATTGAAAAATTTATCTTTTGACATACAAAAAAAAGCCAAAGTCCTATTAGATGGTAGTGCTGGAAGTGGCAAATCATCTCTACTCAAAATAATAATAGGTCTATATCAGATTGAAGAAGGAGAGTTATACATCAACGATATTCCTATTCTTAACTATGACAAAGATACTTTATTTGACAAGCTAGGAGTATTTTTACCAGATAATCAAGTTTTTGAAGGAAGTTATAGAGATAATATATGCATGGGCAGAGATATCTCTAACTTAGAACTAGAAAAGACACTAGGCGTTTTAAACCTCAATAACTATTTTATTCATCAACCAAATGGAATTGATTGTCCTGTAGACAGTGGAGGTAAAAGCGTCCCAAGAAGTATTCTTCAAAAAATACTCCTTGCTCGAATAATGGTTAACAACCCTATGCTTTTAGTATTAGAGGATCCTTTATCACATACTGACAAAGATGAGCAAAAAAAGATCATTGACTTTATAATGGATAACCAACGAAACTGGACAGTGATTGTCATCTCAAACAATCCGTATTGGAGACAGAAATGTACGCAAATTATTAACTTATAAAGTCAAGCTCACAATGTTAAACATTTCGAACCAAAGTATTTCCGACAATATTGATTTGAAAAAATTTAAAACTTTCAAACTGATTCGTAAAAGTCGTGTGCATAACGTTACTGTTGTGTTAGTGGGTATTTTTCTACTAGGCATACTGCTTGCCATGTTTTTGCCTTGGACTCAAAACATAAACGCCAAAGGCTATGTCACCGCAAGACTTCCAGAACAACGTCCACAGGCCATTCAGTCAGTCATTACGGGCAGGTTAGAAAAGTGGTATGTGCAAGAAGGGCAGTATATTAAAAAAGGAGATACTATTATTTTTTTATCTGAAGTAAAAAGTGATTATTTTGATCCTCAATTAATTGTTCGTACGACTGAACAACTCGAAGCAAAGTCTCAAAGTGTAGTATCTTATGAACAAAAAGTAATTGCATTAAAAGACCAATACAATGCCCTAGCTGCTGCGCTAAGCTTAAAACGTGCTCAAACGAAAAACAAAATACAGCAAGCGTATAACAAAGTCTCTATTGACAGTATTGACTTGTCTGCCATTCAATTCAACCTAGACATTGCTAAAAATCAATTTTCCCGTACTCAAGACCTTTATGATAAAGGTTTAAAAACCCTGTCAGCGCTTCAAGAAAAGAAACTCAAATTACAAGCTACCAACGCAAAATATAGTGTCCAAAAAAATAAATTTCTCAATCAGAAAAATAACCTATCCAATCTTACGATTCAGCTATTACTTATCGAAAAAGAATATACAAATAAAATGGCAAAATCGCAGTCTGATATACAGACTGCTTTATCTGCCAAATTTGAGAGTATTTCTGCCACCTCAAAACTAAAAAACAAACTTAGTAATTATAACGAGCGTCAAAAGTTGTATTACGTAACAGCACCTCAATCTGGTTATCTAAACAAGACCTTAAAAAAAGGAATTGGAGAAACGATTAAAGGAGGGACAGACATTGTTACAATCACACCCCGCAATTATGATTTAGCTGTTGAAATATACCTTAGACCCCGAGATTTGCCTTTGCTCAATATCAACAATAAAGTGCAGATAAGATTTGATGGATGGCCTGCTATTGTTATTAGTGGATGGCCTGAGTCCTCAACAGGTATTTTTACAGGTAAAATCATTGCTATTGAACAATTCATTAGTGAAAATGGATATTATCGTGTGTTGCTAAGCCCCGATAAAACAATAAAAGAATGGCCAAAAAAACTCCGGATGGGTACCGGAGCTGACGTTTTTATTTTTCTAAAAAACGTACCGATATGGTATGAAATTTGGCGTAAGCTTAACGGATTCCCTCTTGATTATTATGATAAAGATGATAAAATAAAGAAAGAAACCAAACGAAAAGCACCGATAAAATCGATAAAATAATTATGCAAAAAGGAAAAGTATTCTGCTTTTTTATTCTACTTTTTTTTGTTTCTTCCATTTGCAATGGTCAAGCAGATAGTAGCACATTAAGCTATAGGGAGTATATAGAAAACATTGTCCTTTTTCATCC